>JAPLPD010000146.1 GCA_026400395.1 Alphaproteobacteria bacterium
GGCAAGGCGATGGGCGCCAAGGTGGGGGCCGCGGCCGGCGCCCGCGAAAAAAGCGCCGGCGGCGGCTACGGCTTCCGCGTCAGCACCCCGGAAGGCCATCCGATCGTGATCTCGGCGGACGTCGCCGATCACGCCAGCGCCATCAACGACAAGGCGCGGCCGACCAAGCTCACCCACGTCGTGCTCAACAGCGCCGAGGTGGAGAGCCAGACCAAGTTCTTCCTCGATGTGCTGGGCTTTAAATGGAGCGACTCGACGTTCATGATGGACTTCGTGCGCTGCTGTTCGGACCACCACAGCGTGGCATTCGCGCGGGGCAATGGACCGACACTCAACCACATGGCCTATGAGATGCCAGACATCGACGGCCTGATGCGAGGCGCCGGCCGCGTGCGCAAGAGCGGCTACGACATCATGTGGGGTGTCGGCCGGCACGGACCGGGCAGCAACGTGTTTTCCTATTTCGTCGAGCCGAACGGCTTCGTCACCGAATACACCACCGAGGTCGATCAGGTCGGAGACGACTACGTCGCCCACGATTCGGACTGGTGGAAGGCGCAGAACGTCTTTCCATGCCGCTGGAACATGGCGGGCGTGCCTTCCGAGTTCGCCCGCAAGGCGATGTCCGGCGAACTGTACGAGGAAGAAAACCAGCGCTGCGAGCAGGTGATGGCGAAGGCGCTCGGCCGCTGACGCGCATCGCCGTGACGCAGGGCGTGTTCGCTGCTCGGTTGTGCGCCGCCGTCGCGCTATGCGTCGCCGCGGTCGTTCCCGGCAACGCGCAAACTTATCCCACCCGCGCGGTTGAACTGGTGGTGCCGTTCGCCGCGGGCGGCGGCACCGATCTGCTGGCGCGGCTGGTCGCTGAAGGCTTGAGCAAGCGGCTCGGGCAGTCGTTCGTGCCGCTCAATCGCCCTGGCGGCAACACCAACACCAACACCGGCACGCTGCAGGTGGTGAAGTCCGCGCCCGACGGCCACACCCTGGTGATGGCGAGCATCGGGCTCGCGGCCAATCCGTCGCTCTACCGCAAGCTGCCGTTCGATCCGCTCGCCGATCTCAGTCCGATCTCGCTGATCGCCAATTCGCCGACCGTTCTCGTCGTGCCGCCGGACCTTCCGGTCAACACCGTGGCCGAGTTCGTCGCGCATCTGAAGGCGAACCCCGGCGCGCTCAACTACGCCTCGTATGGCGCCGGCAGCGGGCCGCATCTGGCGACCGAGCTGTTCCGTTCGATGACCGGCGTGGACATTGTCCATGTCCCCTATTCAGGCGGCGGGCCCGCCGTCGTGGGAGTCATGAGCGGCAGCGTGCAGATGCTGTTCGCCAGCGTGCTGCCGGTGCTCGGCGCCGTTCGCGGCGGCAAGCTCAAGGCCATCGCGATCGCGTCGGCGGAGCGTTCGCCGCTCCTGCCCAACGTGCCCACCTTCCAGGAAAGCGGCGTCGATTATCGCACCGGCACCTGGTTCGGCCTGCTGGCGCCAGCCCGCACGCCGGATGCGATTGTCGCTGCGCTGCATCGCGAAGTGGTGGATACCCTGCGTGAGGCTTCGGTGCGCGACCGCATCGTCGAACAGGGCGCGGAGGTGGTGGGCAACTCGCCGGCCGAATTTCGTGCTTTCATCAAGAACGAGGCTGAGCGCCTTGCGGCTGTCGTCCGCAATGCGAAGATGCAGCTCGATTAGGGAGACTGTCATGGTCGATAAGAAACTGACCGGCCGCATCGCCGCCGACCGCATCCGCATGCAATCGACGCCGAAGCCGCCGTCGGGCGCGGTCGAGCGCTTCCTGGCGCTTGGCGATTGTTCGGGGATCATTTCGGACGTGATGGATGAACTCGGCATCCCGGCCGGCGTCGTCGGCGCCTCGACACTGCGGCCGACCATCACGGGCCAGCTGATCTGCGGGCCGGCGCTGACCGTGCGCAATATCGCGCAGCGGGCCGACGCGCTCGCCGGCGCCAAGGCCAGCGTCAACAAGATGGCGGAGTTCGAGGCGCACAACCTCGCCGAGGATGGCGACGTGCTGGTGATCCAGGGCGTGCCCGGCATGTCCAACATGGGCGGCATCTCGGCGCTCACCGGCAAGCGCGCGGGCGAACGCGGCTCCGTCGTGATGGGCGGCGTGCGCGACATTCCGCATTCCCGGTCGCTCGGCTATCCGATCTGGGCCAGCGAAATCACGCCGATCACCGGCAAGTGGCGGCTGGAGACGGTGGAGATCAACGGCACGGTGATGATCGGCGACGTGCGGGTCGCAGCCGGCGATCTGGTGGTGGCCGACGACACCGGCGTCTGTTTCATCCCGCGCGATCAGATCATCCCGGTGCTGGAACTGTGCGAGAAAAAGGCCCGCGCCGAGGAAATCCGGTGCCAAGCAATCGAGAACGGCATCCCGGTGCCGGAGATTTCCCGCGCGACGTATGGCGAGAAGAACAAGTGACGCCGCGCGTCACTCCGTCGGTTGGATATTCGCAGCCTTGCCGACCTCGTCCCACTTCTTGATCTCGGATCGCACGAAGGCGGCGAAGTCGGCGGGCTTGCTCGCCACCGGCTCGGCGCCTTCGCCGGCTAGCATCTCTTTGATCTTGGCGTCGGCGAACATCGCGGCGGCCTCCTGTTGAAGGCGGTCGACGATGGGCTGCGGCGTGCCGGTCGGCGCGAACAGCCCAAACCAGTTCAGCACCTCGTAATCCTTGATGCCGGCTTCCGACATCGACGGCACGTCGGCCAGCGCCGGCGCGCGCTTGAGCGATGTGACGGCGAGCGCGCGCAGCTTGCCGGCGTCGATATGGGGCTTGGCCGACGCGAGGTTGGAAACCATCGACATCACATGGCCGGCGAGGGTGTCCTGCAGCGCGGGGCCGACGCCCTTGTACGGAACGTGCACGACCTCGATTCCGGTCCGGACCTTGAGCAATTCCATCGCCAGGTGAAGGTTGCTGCCGACGCCCGCCGACGCGTAGTTGATCTTGCCCGGCTCGGCTTTGGCCGCGGCGATGTAATCCGCCAGCGTCTTCATCGGCTGCGACGGGTGCACCACCAGCACGTTGGGGACCGACACCATCTGCGTCACCGGCGTCAGATCGCGGAGCACGTCATAGGGCAGCTTCTTGTAGATCAGATGATTGATCGCGATGGTGCCGGCGCCGAGCAGCAGCGTGTAGCCGTCGGCCGGAGACCGCACCACGGAATCGATGCCGAGTGTGTTGCCGGCGCCGCCGCGGTTCTCGACGTAGAACTGCTGGCCCAGGACCTTGCCGAGATGCTGGGCGAGCATTCGCGCTGTCGAGTCGGCGGTGCCGCCCGCCGCGGTGGGCACCAGGATCTTGACCGGCTTGTTGGGCCAAGGCGCCTGCGCCTGCGCGCCGGTGGCGGCGGCAAGCAGCATTGCGGCAGCGGCGATAGCTCGAAGCATGGGCGTTTTCTCCCGGAACTTTTCTGGGGCGGGGTCCGAATCGGACCGGGGCGGTTCGATCCGAATGTTACCGGCGCGCGCGGTGTTCGGCCACTCGCAGATTGCCGCGCCGCATCAAGGCCGGGCGGCCGGGAACCGGGTGGCGTAGGAGGTGTCTTCGAACTTCTGTTCGACGATCCACTTCGCCACGTCGCGGTGGTGTGCGAACCACACATTCCTGCTGCTGCGCATGTATTCCAATAACTGGCGGAAAGCGGCTGCCATTAACGGGCGCCCGCCGAAATGGCTGTGGATGCCGATGTTGATCAGGCCGCCCGGTTCGCAGGCGTGAAGATAGTCGAACGTATCCTTGTAGGCATCGAAGTAGGTGCGCGGACTTGCCCGCAACGCGCGGTTGTCGACGAACTCGCTCCACGGAATCATGACGATCTTGCCGGCCTTGGTCTGCCGCTGATACGGCACGCTGGCGTCGAGCGCGTCCGAGCACCAGGTGAGCTTTGCTTCCGCGAGATAGTCGATGGTGTTTTCCGAAAACCCGTAGATCGGAGTGACCCAGCCGGTCGGACGCTTGCCGGCGATCTTTTCCAGCGTATCGAGCGTTTTCTTGATGGTTTCGCGCTCGCGTTCGGCGCTCAGCGAAAACAGCGTTTGGTCCTGCAGCCAGCCGTGGCCGGCAATGTCCTGACCGGATTTGGCAAAGGCCGATACCGCGTCTGGCCAAACCTCGGCGCTACGGCCGTTGCAGAACAACGTCGCCGGGATGTCGAGATCCCTCAGATTGCGCGACAGCCTCCAGATGCCTTCGTTGCCGCCGAAGCGCGCCCAGTTGATGCCCGCGATGTCCTTGGAACCGGGCGGCAGCGGCGTGGTGCGCGGGAAATAGCTCGGCGATTTGCCGTCGCTCCAGGTCTCCAGCAACACGCTGCACACCACGGCCACCCGATGACCGTGCGGCCAAACCAACGCACGCTTGCTCATACCGACCCCCAACCACCTGGCCCAGTGGAAATTCAGCACATGCGTGGCCGCGGTGTCCATGCCGGGCACAGTGACAAACCGCTTCGGGTTGGCCAGTATCGCCGCCATGCCACGTTCATCGCCAGTCACCATCCAGCCATCCGAGGTTGAGTCGCCGCTCGCCGGCTATCAACTGCTCAACGATTCGTTCCTCAACAAGGGAACCGCGTTCTCCGAACGGTAGCGCGACGAGTTCGAGCTGCACGGCCTGCTGCCGCCGCGGGTCGCCACCCTCGACGAGCAGGTATCCCGGCGGTTGCAGGCGCTGCGCGGTTTTGCAACCGACCTCGATCGTTATGCGTTCCTGCGCGAACTGCAGGACACCAACGAGACAGTGTTCTACGCGATGCTCACCCGCAACATCGAGGAGCTGCTGCCGATCGCCTATACGCCGACGGTCGGCGCCGGCTGCCAGCACTTCAGCCGGCTGTTCCGCAAGCCACGCGGGCTGTTTCTCGGCATCAAGCACAAGAAACGCCTCAAACAGATTCTCTCCAATCCGCAGTTCGACCGCACCGAAGTGATCGTCGTCACCGACGGCGAGCGCATCCTCGGCCTCGGCGATCAGGGTGCTGGCGGCATGGGCATCCCGATCGGCAAGCTCGCGCTTTACACCGCTTGCGGCGGCATCCATCCCTGCACCACCCTGCCGGTGTTCCTCGACGTCGGCACCGACAACGACGAGCGGCTGGCCGATCCGCTTTACGTCGGCTGGCGGCATGAGCGGGTCCGCGGCGAGGAATACGACGTGTTTGTCGAGGAGTTCATCACCCGCCGCGATGGATCGCTGGCCGCACGTCCTGCTGCAGTGGGAGGACTTCGCCAAGTCCAACGCCACTCGGCTGCTGGACCGCTACCGCGACCGGCTTTGCACGTTCAATGACGACATCCAGGGCACCGCCGCGGTGGCGACCGGCACGCTTTTGTCGGCGATCACCGTCACCGGCGTCCCGCTCACCGAGCAGCGTGTTGCCATTTTCGGCGCCGGCTCGGCCGGCTGCGGCATCGCCGGCCTAATGAAGGCGGCGATGGTTGAGTCCGGCTTGGATGCCAAGACCGCGGCGAGCCGTTTCTACATGGTCGATCAGGACGGCTTGCTGGTCGAGGGCATGAACGCGATCACCGGATTCCAGAAGCCGTTCCTGCAGGACCGCTCGGTCGCGGCGTCATGGCCGATCGAACAGCAGTCCGGGCGGGTGACGCTGCTTGACGTGGTGCGCAACGCCAAGCCGACGACCCTGATCGGCGTGTCCGGCCAGCCGGGCACGTTATCCAAACAGATCGTCCGCGCCATGGCCGAGAACAATCGCCGGCCGGTGATCTTTCCGCTGTCCAATCCGGCCTCGCGCGCCGAAGCGACGCCATCCGATATCCAGCGCTGGAGCCACGGCCGCACCGTCATCGGAACCGGCAGCCCGTTCCCGCCGCTGGTGCGTGACGGCCGGCCGTTCAGCGTGGACCAGACCAACAACTCCTACATCTTTCCGGGCGTCGGTCTCGGCGTGATCGCGGTGCAGGCGCGCCGCATCACCGACACCATGTTCATGGCGGCGGCGAAGGCGCTGGCGGCGATGTCGCCGGCCCGCAACGACACCGGCAGCAATCTCCTGCCGCCGGTCACCGCGCTGCGCGAGGTTTCCATCGCGGTGGCGCGGGCGACGGCGCGGCAGGCGCTCAAGGAAGGCTTGACCGATTTCTCCGAGGACGAAATCGATGCGGCAATCGCCGGCAAGATGTGGTCGCCGAAGTATCTGGCTTACCGAAGGACAAAATCGCGCCATGACGACTGATCGAGGCCAGCAGCCGACCGGGTATTTTCCGGACTGTTCGCGGGCGGTCTAGCGTCCTGCGTCCGGCGCGAACGCCTTGCCGTAGCGGTCGGCAATGTCCGGCGGCGTCGATACAATCTGCGCGACTACCTTTTCGATCTCAGCAGCCGGCACAAAGCCGAATTCCATCTTGGCCTTGTCCATCTCGGCCAGGAATTCCCGATCTTTCGCCAGCGACTCGAACGCCCGGCGCAGGAGCGCCACTCGCTCTTCCGACACCTCCGGCGGCGCCACCAGCGGGCGGGCGGCGGTCTTCTGCGTGAAGTGCAATTCCATCACCTTGCGGTCGGCCTCGTTCTTGATGAAGTCCAGTGCGTTCGGCAATGCGCCGAGCTCGGGCTCGTTCTTCAATGCGCCTTGCATCAGCAGGGTGATCTGCTTGTCGGCCAGCCAGTTCGGCCGCACCGCCTTCAGGCTCGACCATGACCAGTCGGCGATGCCTTGCACCTCGCCGCGCTCAACCGCGAGGGCGATCTGCGCGGTGCTGTTGTAGCCGGTGACGACCTTGAATTTGGTGCCGATCAGGCTGTTGTAGATGCGTGGTGTTGTTTCGGGATCGACTCCGGTGATGCCGCCGACGATCAACTCCTTGTCGAACAGGTCTTTTGCCGTTTTGTGCGGAGCGGTGTGCCAGGCGAGCGTCACGGCGGTCTCGCTGTTGAGGCTGCCGAGCCAGTGGAATTTCTCGATCTCGAAACGCACGCCGGTTGGATAGAGCAGTTTGGCCAGCAAGATGCCGCGCTGGAGCAGCGCGATGGTGGTGCCGTCCTTCATCGCGGTGCTGAACATCACGTTGGCCGCGGCGATCCGCGACGGGATGTTCTGCACGATGATCGCCGGATTGCCGGGGATGTGCCGCCCGAGATGCCGCGCGGCAATGCGCGCCTGCAAATCGTAGCCGCCGCCCGGGCCGGCGCCGACGATGATGGTGAGCCGCTTGCCGCCGTAGAAGTCTTGCGCCGCCACGGGCGCGGCCGGCGACCACGCCATCAACGTCAATGCAATCGCCGCGCCGGATAGCTTGATCATGGGCGTGCCTCGCGGGGGGGTATTATCGCGCATTTTTGCCGGTGCGCCATGCGATTGTCGGTCGCGCCCGCCGTGCTAGGCTTTCGTCATGAGTCTGATCGACGTTCATCATCACATCGTGCCGCCGGCCTATGCCGAGAGGGTCGGGCCACGTCTGGCGTCGCGCAACAAGGCCAACGCCGCCCAGGTGATGCGCTGGACGACCGCCGGCTCGATCGAGGCGATGGACCGTGCCGGCATCGACGTATCGATTACGTCGATCTCCACCCCCGGGGTTTGGTTTGGCGACGTCGCACTGGCCAAGCGGCTGGCGCGCGACAGCAACGAATTCGCCGCCGGGATGGAGCGGGACTATCCGGGGCGGTTCGGTTTTTTTGCCACCTTGCCAATGCCTGACATCGACGCGGCCTTGGAGGAAATCAGCTACGCGTTCGACACGTTGCGCGCGGACGGCGTGGGGCTGATGAGCAACTACGGCCGCGTGTGGCCGGGCGATCCGAAATTCGCTCCGGTGTTCGACGAGCTCAACCGCCGCAGGGCCATTGTTTATGTGCATCCGATCCTGCCGGAAGCCTGTCAGGACATGATGCCGGGCGTGGGCGAAAGCGCGCTGGAGTATCTGTTCGACACCGCGCGCGCGATCACCAGTCTGCTTTACAACGGCTCGCTGTTGCGCTGGCCCGATCTGCGCTTCATCTTTCCGCATGCCGGTGGCGCGATGCCGCCGCTGGCGGCGCGGGTGACCCGGATGGCCGACCGCGACCGCACGGTTGAGCCGAAGCCCGCCCAGGGCTGCATGTCGGAACTCGACAGCCTTTATTTCGATGTGGCGAGTTCGACCAATCCGGTCACGCTCACGGGACTGCTGAAGCTCGTGCCGGCCACCCAGGTGATGTTCGGCACGGACTATCCATTTCTGTCGTCGATACCCTACACGCTCGATCCGCTCCGCAGCCACGGCTTGAGCGCCGCCGACCTGCAGGCCATCGAGTCGGGCACCGCGCTCCGGTTATTCCCGCGCTTCGCCAAGGGGGAAAAATGATTCGCGCCGGAAGCGTTTTCGTTGGCCTCCTCAGCCTCGCCGGGCTGTTGGTGTCGGCAGCGGCGCAGGCGCAGGCGCAGGCGCAGGCGCAGAGTTGGCCATCCCGTTTTGTCCGCATGGTGGTTCCCGGCGGCTCCGGCACCGCGGCGGATGTCTCGGCGCGCATCATCGCCCAGGCGTTGTCCGAGCGGTGGGGGCAGCAGGTGGTGGTTGAGAACCGGCCGGGCGCCGGCGGTGTTGCAGGCACCGTGCATATCGCCCAATCGGCGCCGGACGGCTATTCGCTGCTGTTTGCTCAGGGCGCGCCGCTGTCGCTGACGCCGCACGCGTTGAAGTCGGTGCCTTACGACGTCGAGCGCGACTTCGAGCCGATCAGCTTCGCGACCTACGGGCCGCTGGTGCTGGCGGCCTCGCCGAAGCTGCCGGTCAACAGTGTCGCCGATGTGATCGAGTTGGCGCGGCGGCAGCCCGGCAAACTATCGTTCGCCACCGCCTCGTCCCGCAGCATTCCACATCTGGCGGCCGAGTATTTCCTGAAGGCGGCGAATGTCGACATGCTCAACATTCCCTACAACGGCTATCCGCGCGCCATCCAGGACACCATCACCGGCACCGTCGATCTGATCTTCGGCGGCGCGCAGATCATTCCGCAACGCGAGAACGGCAACCTTCGGATGCTCGGCGTCACCACGGCGAAGCGGCTGCCTGACTACGCCGACATTCCGACCATCGGCGAGACCGTGCCGGGCTATGCGATCTCCGGCTGGGCGGCGCTGCTGGCCCCAAAGAGCACGCCGGCGCCGATCGTCGCCAGGATCAATGCCGATATGCGGCATGTGCTGGACTTGCCCGAAGTGGCGAAGCGCCTGAACGGTCTCGGCAACTATCCCGACACAGCCGGGCTCGGCACGCCGGCAGCGCTGACGCAGTTCATCCGCGACGATTCCGCGCTAATGGCGCGCATCCTCAAGGCCGCGAACCTGGCGCCCGAGGATGCCGCGAAGTAGCGGCGGCTTGACCGCCGCGGCACGGTGCGGCTCTATCCGGACGAGTGCATGCCCATGACGCGCGCGGGGAGGATGTTCCGTTGAAAGCCATTATGATTCGCGAGTTCGGCCCTCCGGGCGTGATGAAGCTTGAAGAGGTGCCGACGCCGGAGCCGGGACCGGGCGAGGTGCTGATCAAGGTGCATGCGGTTTCGGTCAATCGCACGCTCGACTGCGTGGTCCGGGCCGGCAAGTACGCGCGGCGCGTGTCGTTGCCGTTGACCCCCGGAGTCGATCCGTCCGGCGTCGTGGTCAAGGTTGGGCCCGACGTCACCGAGCGCAAGGTTGGCGACCGCGTCACCGTGCAACTGCGCTTCGGCAACGAGAGCGGCGCCGATTCGATACGCTCGCTCGGCGTGCATGCCTGGGGCGGCTATGCGGAATACGTCCGCGCGGTGGCGGATCGCACTGCGATCGTACCGGACGGCCTCGACTTCGCCACCGCCACGGTGGTGTCGCGCCATGCGCCGACCGCGTTCACGCTGCTGCGCGACCGCGCCAAGCTGCAGCCCGGCGAATGGGTTCTGGTGATGGGCGCGGCGGGCGGTCTCGGCAGCGCCGGCGTGCAGGTGGCGAAGTATCTTGGCGCGAAGGTGATCGCAGCGGCCGGCGCCGACGATCGCGTCAAGGTCGGGATGGATCTCGGCGCCGACGCCGGCGTGAACTATCGCGCCAAGGATCTCACCATGGAGGTGATGCGCGTCACCGAAGGTAAGGGCGTCAACGTGGTGTTCGAGAACATCGGCGATCCGACACTGTTTCCGAAGGCGTTCGCCACGCTGGCCCGGCGCGGCCGGCTGGTCACCGCGGGCGGACATGGCGGGGGCACCGTGCCGCTCGACGTCAACCGGCTTTACCAGAACCATCTCACCATCATCGGCGCGACCGGCGAAACGCCGGAGGATGTGTCCCTGAGTCTCAAGGCCGCGGCTGAAGGCAAATTCAAGGCGCTGATCGATCGCATCATGCCGCTGTCGCAGGCGGTACAGGCGCACGAATGGGTCGAAAGCCGCGACGGACTCGGCAAGGTGGTGCTCGATCCGACGCTGATGTGAACGCGCCGCCACAGCGGCGGATTCATATTCGCACGTGATCGGATTCATTCCGGTCGCTTGTGGAACTCTCAGTCACATTGCTTTGATCGCATCGTGAGTTGCCGACGCGCGCTCCGCGAATACATCCCCTGCACGAAACAAGAAACGTGTTCGGGCGGAGCGTCCTTCTGGGGTGAAACCCAAAGTGCAACTGAAGAAGGTCACGACATAAAAGCGATACATATTCTTGCGACAGCGGCCACGCTGCTGGTCACGGCCACGGCTCCGAGCTTCGCGGCGCAGCGGGCATATCAGTCGTCCGACGCCCATGGCGCCTATGCCAGGGACGTGAGTTCCGACCGCTCCGGCTCGTATTATTACGGACCGAACGCACGCACCGCTGCTCCGTCGGCGACGTTCGGCCCGTCCTATGGCGCGCAGGGCTTTGGCGGTCCGGGCTATATCCGGCCGTCGCAGAACGAGCCCTATCCGGACCGCCCCTACGGCGACCCGGATCGCTGGTAAATCCGGCAACGAAAAAGCCCCGGCAGCGATGCCTGGGCTTTTTTCTCGCTAAACGTGCCGCCTACATCTTTAGAAGCTTCTTCGCATTGCCCTCGAAAATCAGCGCGCGATCCTTGTCGCTGATCGGCGCGGCCTTGAGCCAATCGGTGCCCAGCGTGTTTTCCACGTAAGGCCAGTCGACGGCGAACATGATGCGCTCGACGCCCATCTCCGCGATGGCGCAGGCCAACGCCGAATTGGAGAATGCGCCGCTGGTGGTGAGCCAGAAGTGCGTCTTGTAGTAGTCACTGAACGACTTCGGCAGCTTCGTCAGCTTGGCCAGATTGTATTCGGTGCGCCACAGCGTGAACGGGGCGGTTTCGCCGAGATGGCCGACGATGATCTTCAGGTTCGGATACTTGTCGAACAGTCCGGACGTGATCAGCCGGAACGTGTGGGTGAGGGTCTCCAGGCCGAAGCCAAGCGGCGCGCCCTGCATCGCAGCGGCGTGGTCTTTGAAATATGCCTCCACCAAAGCGGCTTCACCGGCGACGGGTGGATGTAAACCGGCACGTCGAGCTTCGATGCACGCTCGAACACCGGCCAGAATTTCTGGTCGTCGACGAACTGGCCCTTTGTCGTGCCCATGATCATGGCGCCGAGCATGCCGAGCTTGGTCACGCCGCGTTCGAGTTCGTCGGCGGCGGCCTTGGGATCAGGCAGCGGCAGCGCGGCAAAGCCCCTGAAGCGCTTCGGGTTGGCCTGGATCTGCTCGTAGAGGAAGTCGTTCGATCCTTTCGCCAGCGCCACCGACGCCTCGGGATCGAGATTGTGCGCCGCCGGATTGTTTTCCGACAGCACGGCGATGTCGATGCCGGCGTCGTCCATGTCCTTGATGCGCTGGCCGCCCATTTCGTCGAGCATGGCCTGGATCGCGCCTGCGCGCGGCGCGATCACATTGCGCAGGTGCGGCGAGGTGAAGTGTTCTTCGATGGCGATGATGGCCATGGGACGTCCTTTGGTTGCTTCAGAATGAAGATGGCCGGGCAAAACGGCCCGGCCATCGGAATTGAGTTATCGTATCGTGTTTACGCGCTGACGTGCTCGATGAACTTCTGCGGTGGCGGATCGCCCCACTGCGACACCAGAGCCTCCTCGGCGGACAGCAGGTTCGAGCCGTTGTTGATGTTGAGCCGGTCGCTGTCAGCCCAGTGCTCGTGGACGCGCCGCCACGGATCGGCCCAATAGTCATAGACTTGGCTGCCGAGCAGGTGCCGGCCGATGCCCCACATGTGCTCATACTTGCTGGTGTCTCGCAGGTACTGATGGCCCATGAACACGTCGTCGAGGTCCTGCACCTCGAACGAGACGTGGTTGAGGCCGGCGTCGTGATGGTTGATCGCGAAGAACACATGATGATCGACGAAGGTGTCGCCGCCGTCGATGCGGTTGAACGAGCCGATCAGGTTTTCCTTCTGGCCGGCGTAGACGTCATCCGAGCAGATGAAACCGAGATGATGACGGAACCAGTTCACCGTCTCCTTGACCTTCGGAGTGCCGAGCACCGCGTGGGCGACGCGCTTCACACGCGAGGGGCCCTTCGGCAGCCGCATCATGTCGCCGGCGCGGGCGAGCGGCGCGTAGCCGCTGTTGAGCATCTGGCGCGGCGCTTCGATCGGGGCGACCTTGTCCATGCCCCAGACCACTTCGATCTGGTAGCCGTTCGGCTCGGTCAGGCGAACGCGCTTGCCGCCGCCCGGCTCGTCCATGTTCTCGATGCCGGTGGCGCCGGGCGCCTTGGCCAGCGTCTTGAGGTCGTCCTCGCTCGCGGCGTGATAGGCGATGCCGATGAACTTCGGGTCGCCCTTCTCGGTGATATGGACGTGGTGCACCGGATCGGTGGCGCGATAGTAGAGCGCCGTGCCGGTCTTGACGCTCGGAGCCAGTCCGAAGTTGTCGAGAAATTCGGCCTGTAGATCGAGGTCGGGCGACCGCAGGCGGACGTAGGCGATATCGGTGACCTTGATGACAGCCATTTTACCCTCACCCTGACGCGGGGGCTTTATCGCCCCGTCTGGCAGCGACGATAACGCAGCTGCCGGGGGGAGGCAATTTGGTCGTGCTGTCACAGGGCTGATATGCGCGCGGCGCCCCGGGCATTGGCGCGCGGCGTCTGGCCGGGGTCGGGGGGATGTGCTGTATTTTATCTCCAAAATCGGCAGGGAGGAATTCGTGAAACTGGTGCTCTTTCAAGCGTCCGCCAATGGCGAAGTGGTGCCGGGTCTGATGACCGACCGAGGCGTCGTCGACATCTCCGGCGCGGTGAAGAAGGGCCATACGCCCCAGCTCACCATGCAGGGGATCATCGACGGCTTTGACGGACTGAAGACCGCCCTGGAAAAGCTCGCCGCCGAGGGCAAGGCGGTGCCGGCCGATCAGGTCCACCTCAAGGCGCCCCTGCCGCGGCCGGGCAAAATTCTTTGCTGCATCGCGAATTACTGGGAGCACGCCCAGCGCGACGCGCGGCCGCTCAACATGTTCATGAAGAATCCCGACGCCGTGATCGGGCCAGGCGACACCATCGTGCTCCCGGAATACACCGTGCCGTGGGCGTTCATGCACGAGGCCGAACTGGCGCTGGTGATGAAGGGCCCGGCCAAGATGGTGAAGGCCGCCGACTGGAAACAGGCGGTGTTCGGCTACACCACGCTGATCGACGTCTCGGCCCGCGAGCAGGGCCGCCGCACCTGGCCGGCGACGCCGTTGACGAGCTGGCTCGGCAAATCGTTCGATACGTTCGCGCCGATCGGCCCATGCATCGCCACCGCCGACGAGGTGAAGGACCCGAACGACCTGATCGTTCGTTTCTGGAACGACGGTCAGCTTCGCCACAACTACAACACCGACGACATGGAGCACCGCGTCCCCGAACTGGTCGAGTGGGCGACAACGGTGATGACGATGAACTCGGGCGACCTGATCGCCTGCGGCACCAATCACGAGGGATTGGGATTCCTGCAGGACGGCGAGACGGTGGACATCGAAATCCAGCACGTCGGCAAGATGTCGCTCAAGGTTCGCGATCCGCTGAAGCGGACCTGGGAGCGCGGCGTCTATATGGGCGTCGATTCGACCAACCTCGACGCCGTGAAGCGCCACCGCCCGCAGGGCGGCCCGACGGCGGCCGGGGCGATTTGACGAAACGTCGCAGCCAATGGAGCGTCATCGCCGGGCTTGATCCGGCGATCCAGCTTTCTTCGCTAGAAGCTGGATGCCCGGGTCAAGCCCGGGCATGACGCTGAACACGTTGCTCGGCTAACCCAGCGCTAGCCCAGCGCGGTCACGCCGGCCTGGGCGACCTGCTCGTCCTCGTGCGACTGCACGCCGGAGACGCCGATGGCGCCGACGCACTCGTTCTGGTGCACCAGCGGCAAGCCGCCCTGGAACATGACGCCGGGCGTCGGGAAGGTCACGAAGCCCGGGCGTTCCTTGACGCGGTCCTCGAAGAACTTGGTCGGCCGCTTGGTCAGCGCCGAGGTCTGCGCCTTCTTGACCGCGACCTCCGAGCTGATCGCGCCGGCGCCGTCGAGCCGCTCAAGCAGCATGACCGTGCCGCTGTCATCGACGATGGCGATGGCAACATTCCATTTGTGCTTTTGCGCTTCGGCTTTGCAGGCGGCCATCATCTTGTGGCAGTCGGCGGAGGTAAGGGCGGGCTTCTGACGCATGACATTTCCTCGTTGTGTTGTGAGTATTCCTGGGAGAGTCTCGGTAGATCGGGTGTTGGGTCAACCGGCTGAATTTCACTCCAACCCGGATGGCACCGGCTTGTTCTCGCTTTCGAGTTTCATGCCCGACGACAGCGCCATGGTTTCCATCAGCGTGGCAAAATCCTTGGCGAGATATTCCGCCGGGTTTGCCTGAGTCATTGCGTGACCCATGTGCATCTGAAGGATCGCGCGGGTGGCTGCCGTGATCGGCATGGGCACTTCGATCTCGTCGGCGAGCGCGAGGCCGAGGTCGAGATCCTTGCGGAGCAGTTCCGGCGTGAAGGTCGTGGTCCAGTCGAGGTTGACCAATGCGGGCGATTTGTAGGCGGTGAACATCGAGCCCATCACGCCGTTGTTGAGGAACGCCAGGAAGGCGTGGCGCGGCACGCCCATCTTGTTCACCAGCAGCGTGATTTCGATCAGGTTCTGGATCACCACCCCGAGCATGACGTTGTGCGCGATCTTGCAGACGCGCGCGAGCTCGCCGTCGCCGACGTAGGAGACGCCCTTCGGCGCGAACACCTTGATCATCGCCTCGGCCTTCTTGAACGCGGCCTCCGGGCCCGAGCAGACCGACGACAGCTTGCCGGCCTTGATTACCTTGGCGTTGCCGCTGACCGGCGAGCAGACGTAGTCGGCGCCGCGCTCCTTCAGCCGCTTGCGGATCTCGGCCGATTCCTCGACCGAGATGGTGGAGCAGTCGACGAACACGCCGGGCGTCTTGTTGCCGGACAGCACGCCGTTCTTGCCCAGATAGACCTCTTCGACGTCCTTTCCCTCGGCGACGATCGAGAACACGATATCCATGCCGGACAGGTCGGAGAGATTGTCGACGACCTTGCCGCCGAGCTTGGTCAGCGGCTCGGCCTTGGCGCGGGTGCGGTTCCAGATCGAAACGTCGTAGCCGGCCTTGAGCAGCCGCTCGGCCATCGGATAGCCCATGCGGCCCATTCCGATCCAGCCGATCCGCTCTGCGTGCTGCGCCATGATAAACTCCCCTGCGACGTGTGTTCCAATCTGCAAGTTCTGCTAGCACGGCCCCGCGCGCGCCCGCAATGCGGCCATGTTCCGCGTCTTTTACCGTGCATCCACCGAAGAACTGGCCGTCCAAGAAATAAGCGTGATAATTTGCGGCGATGATCCGTCACGCCACACTCACCGTTGCTCTGCTGCTGGCCTTGGCCGCGCCGCTCTTGGCGCAAGAGCAGGCTTCCGAAGCGCCCGCCGAATCGGCGGCCGCGGCGCCGCCCCGGACGATGCCCGGAAGCTGGGAATTCTCCAACGCCGACCGCGAGAAGACCTGCATCGTCACGTTCCGCAGCGACGCCGCCAAGATCGGCAAGCGGATCGAATTCGATTCGAAATGCGCCGGCCTGTTTCCGTTCGTTCCGGAGATCGTCGGCTGGCGGCTTGACGACAACGACTTCCTCCGTCTGCTGGACGCCCGGGGCAATGCGGTGCTCGAGTTCAGCGAGGTCGAGAGCGGAATTTTCGAGGCGCCGAAACCGGGCGAGGGCATCCTGTTCATCCAGAATCCCACCGATCTCGGGCCAGCGCCGAAGACCGCCGCCCAGATGAAGGGCGACTGGAACGTCATCCGCCGGACCGGGCAGCGCATCTGCGGACTGACGCTATCGGACACCGCCGCCGGCGAGGAGTTTGTCGTCCGCGTCCAGCCGCCGTGCGATCCAACGGTCGCGCGGTTCGCGCCGGCCACCTGGCAGATGGACCGCGGCGAGATCGTGCTGCGCGCGGCGAACGGGCAGTCCTGGCGGTTCGAGGAGGGTGAAGATCAGAAATGGCAGCGAATTCCGCAGACCGCCAATCCGCTCCTCCTGGTCCGGAGGTAGCGCATGCTGATTTCCGGTGAACGCAAGCTCGAACGGATGCGCGATGGCCGCGTCGTCTATATTGGCGCCGAGCGGGTCGATGACGTCACCAGCCATCCGGCTTTCCGCGAAGGCGCCAAGACGGTCGCTGGGCTTTACGATCTGAAGGCCGATCCGGCCAAGCGCGACCTGTTCTCGTACGAGGACGATGGCGAGCTCATCAGTCTTTATTGGCTGCGCTGCCGCAACCGTGACGATCTCGCGCGGCGGATGCGCTGCTGCAAGGCGATCGCCGATTTCACCTACGGGTTTGTCGGACGTTCGCCCGATCAGGTCTCCGGGCTGATCACCGGCCTCGCGATGAATAGCGCATTGCTCGATCGCCTGCGGCCGGGCTTCGGACAGAACCTGCTGAACTACTACGACCACGCGCGGAAGAACGATCTCTACTTGAGCTTCGCCGTGACCCCGGCCAGTGGCCGCAAGGACTCCGGCCTGTTCCCCGGTCAGCAGCGCGACGATCCGAATCTGCAGGTCGTCGCTGAAGACGAATCGGGCGTCACCGTTTCAGGCATGAAGATGCTGGCGACCTCGGCGGTCTATGCCGACGAAATCCTGATCGGCAACCTCACGCCGATCGACGACAAGTTCAAGAGCGAGGCGATCACCGCGGCGCTGCCGCTCAATTCGCCGGGCCTGTCACTGTGGTCGCGGCAACCCTATGCCCTGCCGGTCCGTCACGAAGCCGACTATCCGATGTCATACCGGTTCGATGAGACCGACAGCGTGCTGGTCTGCAATCAGGTGAAGATTCCGTGGGAGCGCGTGTTCCTGCACAACGACGCGGCGATGTCGCGGCGCATCTACATCGAGTCGCCGGCCAACTGCTACCAGAACCATCAGTCGAATATCCGCTTTTGGTCCAAGATGGGCCTGATCGTCGGGATCGCCAGCCGCATATGCCAGGCCAACGGCATCGACAAGATTCCGGCAGTGCGCGAACAACTCGGCCGGCTTGTCTCGCTGGAGGCGCTGATCGGCGGACTGGTGGCCGGTCAGATCGAGGCTTGGGAGAACTGGCCGGACGGTTTCGCCACGCCGAACCGCCGCATCATGTACGCGGCGCTGAACTGGTGCCAGGAGCATTACACCGAGATCGTCGATACGCTGCGCACGCTGCTCGGCGGCTATCCGCTGGTGATGCCGGCGTCGATCGACGTGATCACCGACGAGGCTTTGGGCGGCATCTTCGAGCGCTGGTGGAAGACGGCGTCGATCGAGGCGACCGAGCGCCACAAGCTCTACAAGCTTGCCTGGGACATCACCGGCACCGAGTTCGCCGGCCGCCACATGCTCTACGAGAAGTTCTACGCCGGCAGTTCGATCGTGGTGCGCAACCAGAGCGACCGCGAGGCGCCGTGGCAAAGCTTCCACGACACCGTGGACCGGCTGCTGGCGAATATCGAACTGCCCAAGGTTTGAAGGGTGAAGCCTTGATGGGCGAAGCTTAAAGGGACAAGCCTTCACGGACACGCCCTGAGGGCAAGCCGTAACGCCCAAGCCGAGCGGGAGGGCTTCAGGCCGTCGCCTTGATGCGAGCGGCGTGTTTATCGAACATCTTCAGAATCTCCGCCGCCGGGCGCGGCGGGCTGAACAGATATCCTTGCATCTCGTTGCAGCCATTGGCCTGCAGCAGTTCCTGCGCACGCCAAGCTGGTGAATCTGGTGCAGCGTCGTCAGCGTGGTGTCGTTGTTCTGCATCAGAACGGATTCGGTGATTTCCAGTTCGAGCCGGTGCGCCGCAAGCCCGGTTTCCGCAAGGACGGCTGCGACGATCAGGGCGAGGCCGGGATGACGGAACTGAACCGGCGACACGTTGAGGTCTCATTGGTTTATTTATAGGCGCGGCCTGCCGCCGCCGCCTTTCCATGCCTAACGGCCCGTAAAGTGGAACTTTGTGGATCGGTCTGCCGGTTGGAGATGTCCGGATCAGCCGCTGAACAGAGGGTGCCGATGGACCATTGCCTCTTGTGCGGCGATGGCCGGAACGGCAAACTCGCGCTCAACGGGCACGCTGCGGGTTCCGCGCAAAGTTGCCTGCACGCAGGGAGGGTTCGCATGATCCTGAAAATCTTGACGGCTTTCGGAGCGATGGCCGCGGTGCTTGCTTTGCCGGCGGCCGCGCCGGCGCAGGACGTCGTGAAGCTGACGTTCGCCGACCAGAATTCACCGACCGGCTGGGGACCGTTGCACGCGCTGTATCCATGGATCAAGGAGATCGAAGAGGCCGGCAAGGGCCGCATCAAGATCGAGGTGTTCCCGTCGCAGACCCTGATCAAGGGCATCGACATGTGGAAGGGCATCAGCAGCGGCATCGCCGATATCGGCTGGTGCGTGCAGGGCTACTGGCCCGAGCAGACGCCCCTGTCGGACGTGATGTCGCTGCCGTTCCTACCGGTCAAGACGGCGGAGCAGGGCAGCGCGATGGCCTGGAAGCTGTACGAAAAATACCCCTCCATCCAAAAGGAATATGGGGCGATCCAGCCGCTGGTGATTCACACCACATCGCCCAACTTCCTGATCACCGCCAAAAAGCAAGTGAAGACGCTTGAGGACATCAAGGGCTTGAAAATCCGCGTGCTGGGCGGCCCGCCGACCGAAATGGCGAAGGCGCTCGGCGCGGTGCCGGCGCTGCTGCCGATGCCGGACATGTATCAGGCGCTCGACAAGGGCGTGTTCGACGGCGCTGCGGTTCCGTGGGAGGCGGTTCATGGCTTCCGGCTCTATGAGGTCGCCAAGAACGTCACCATGGTGCCGTTCTATTCTTCATACTTCTCGGTCTGCGCCAACCGGCAGAAGATGCAGAGCCTGCCCAAGGATGTGCGCGATATCATCATGAGCAAGAGCGGCCTCGAAGGATCGAAGTTCTGGGGCAAGAACTTCTTCGACAGCGCCGAGGGCGGCGTCATGGAGCGGACCAAGGCGGCGAATATTGAACTGAGCCGCTACGATCTGCCGGCCGCCGAGGTGGCGCGTTGGAACAAGGTGGCAGGCGAGCCGCTGTGGGACGAGTGGGTGAAGAAAATGGAAGGCAAGGGCCACAAGGAGGCCCGCGACATCCTCAACACGGCGCTCGAACTCGCAAAGCAGTGACACAGTTGCGCACGGTCTTCCGAGGGCGCGGGCCAACCCGCGGCCCCGGAATAACCAGACGGTTTTTTTATGATGGACCTGCTCGGAAAGTGGCTGCAGCGTTGCGAGATGGCGCTGCTCTACCTCGGCGTGCTCGCCACCTTTGTCATGATGTGCCTGACATCGGTGGATGCGCTGAGCCGCTACACGTTCAACCGGCCGATCATGGGCGCCTACGAGATCACCGAGAAGTATCTGATGGTGGCGGCGATCTTTCTCGGGCTGTCGTACGGCTATCGCGGCGGCCTGTTCATCCGGGTGACGTTTCTGGTCGATCGGCTGACCGGCACGGCGCGGCTGGTGGCCGATTATTTCGCTTTCCTGGTCTCGCTGGCATTCAGCCTGTTCTTCCTGTGGGCGACCGCGATTCAGGGGCTGCGCGCGTTGCGTGAGAACACCGAACTCAGCACGCTGCCGATCCTGGTCGGGCCGGCTTATTGCCTCGTGCCGATCGGCTTTCTCGCACTGACCGTCATCATGCTCGTCGATCTGCCGCGCGTGCGGACGCGCCAGACCCTGCTGTTTACCCAAGAGGCGCCCGCCTCCTGAGCGTGTCCGGTCACGGAAGATTTCATGGTTGCCGCCCTGCCGATGCTCGTTCTGCTGGTCTGCCTGTTGTTCGGCGTGCCGATCGCCGTGGCGCTGGCCGGCTCCGGCATGTTCGGCATCTGGCTCATCACAGGCGACATGGCGAAGGTGCTGAACATCATCGGCCTCGTGCCGTTCAGTTCGGTCGCCGATTACAATCTCTCCACCATCCCGATGTTCATCCTGATGGCCTACTTCTCGGCCTCAAGCGGGCTGGCGCGCGACCTGTATGCGGCCGCGGCGGCCTGGCTGTCGCACATCCGCGGCGGTCTCGCGATTGCCACCGTGTTCGCCTGTGGAATCTTCGGCGCGATGTCGGGCGCCAGCACCGCGGCGGCCTCGGTGATGTCGAAGATCGCCATGCCGGAAATGCGCCGCCACGGCTATTCCGAGGAATTGGCGGCGGGCTCGATCGGCGTCGGCGCCACCCTCGACATTCTGATCCCGCCCAGCATCGCCATGGTGATCTACGGCATCGCGACGCAGACCTCGATCGGCAAGCTGCTGGTCGCGGGCGTCATCCCCGGCATCATCGTCGGCGTCTTCCTCACCGCGATGATCTACATCTGGGTCTGGATCAGCCCGCACCATGCGCCGGCGACGTTCCGCACGCCGCCGGCCGAGCGGCGCGCCAGCCTGCTGCGGGTCTGGCCGAGTCTGCTCCTGATCGCCCTGGTGCTGATCATGCTCTACACCGGCATCGCCACGCCGACCGAGATCGGCGCGCTGGGCGCGGCGCTGGCCGCCATCATCGGCGCGCTGTTCGGCCGCCTCACGGTGCCCGAGGCGATTGACGCGCTGAAACAGACCATCCGCACGTCGGCGATGATCTTCATGATCCTGATCGGCGCCACGGTGTTCGGCTACTACATGACGCTGAGCCGCATTCCACAGGAGGTGGTGCAGATCGTCATCGCCATGGACCTCAACCGCTGGGTCGTCATCATCGGCATCGTGGTGGTGTACTTCATCATCAGCATGTTCATGGACGAAATCCCTCTGCTGCTGCTGACCCTGCAACTCACGTTCCCGCTGATCACGTCGCTCGGTTTCGATCCCATCTGGTTCGGTGTGCTGTCGATGATGATGGTGGCGATGGGGCTGGTCTTCCCTCCGGTCGGGCTGCTCGCCTTCGTGGTCAGCGCGACCGCCGGTGTCGACCTGATGAAGGTCTACAAGGGCTGTAGCATCCTCATGCTGGCGATCGTGGCGACGACGGTGCTGCTGATGATCTTCCCGGAGATCGCGCTCTGGCTGCCGCGCACCATGCGCTGACGCCGCGCCGAGGCGGTTTTGCGTTGTAATATAGCCTCCATTGCAGTACCCCGGCGGGAAGTTCGCCGGCCATTCGCGCGTGCGCCATCCGATACGACATGACATCACGCGACCCACTCGAAACGACCGGCCGTGGCGGAGACGGATCGCCGATCGTCATCATCGGCTTTCCCGCGGTCGGCGATTTCGTCCGCTGTCATTCGCTGGTTCGCGTTCTTGCCGTGGCGCATCCGTCCCGGCCAATCGATATCGTCACCCGCAATCCGACCGTCGAACTTGTTCTGTTCATGCCCGAGGTGCGCGAGGGCATCGCCGAGAACTTCCGGCACCGCCGCCTCGACTTGCCCGGACGCTTCGAGCTCGCGCGGACATTGCGCCAGCGCGGCTACGGCACCGCCTATGTGATCCCCGGCGGCTACAAGGCGTCGTTGGTGCCGTTCTTTGCCCAGGTGCCGGAGCGCATCGGCTGGGTCACCGAGGGCCAGTGGCCGCCGATCAACCGGCCGCGCTTCGGCATGCACAAGATCGCGCGCATGGTGGACCGGCTTGGCCTGCTCGGTCTCGACAAGCATGACACGTCGGTTGCGACCTGGCCGGTGCCCCGCCTGCGGGTGCCGGCTTCGCTGCGCGAGCGCTTCGATGCGCTGGTGCGCGAGGCGCGTTCGGGCGGGCCGGTGGTGACGCTGGGGCCTGGCTCCGCCGACCTGAAAAACAAGACCTGGGCGGTCGAGCATTTCGCCAAGGTGGCGCGGCGCTGCGTCGAGCGCGGCTGCGCCGTCTGGATCGTGGGCTCGCGCGCGGAAGGCGCGCTGGCGGCGGCGATCGCGCAGCATGTCCCAGTTCAGGACCGGACGATGGATTCGGTGACCAACCTTGCGTTGACCATCGCGGCGTCGGATCTGTTCGTCGGCAACGACTCCGGTCCGCTCCATGTGGCGGCGGCGTTCGACAAGCCGTGCGTCGCGGTGTTCGGGCTGACCGATCCGGACATGGTCGCGCCGATCAATCCGGCGGTGCAGATTCCGCTGCCCGACCGCGCCATCGTCCGGCGCTCGCGCGACGAGGTGCGGTGGCCCGCGCCGGAGCAGGTGATCGCCTGCGTGGAGCGCGATCTCGACCGGCTGCCGGCGCGAAGCTAAATCAGCTTCAGCCCCTTCAGGCTCGCGTGGCCTTCCTTGCCGACGATGATGTGATCGGGCACCGAAATGCCGAGCGGCTTGGCGATCTCGACAATCTGCTGCGTCATCTGGATATCGGCGCGGCTCGGCGTCGGATCGCCGCTCGGATGGTTGTGCACCAGGATCAGCGCGGTCGCGCTCAACTCCAGCGCGCGCTTGACCACTTCGCGCGGATAGACCGGCGTGTGATCGACGGTGCCGGTCTGCTGCGTCTCGTCGGCGATGATCTGGTTGCGCTTGTCGAGAAAGATGATGCTGAACTGTTCTTTCTCGGCGAACGCCATGGTGGCGCGGCAATACGCGAGCACCGCCGACCACGATGACAGCACGGTGCGCTTCTTGGCTTCGCCGCGGGTGAGCCGCCCCGCCGCCGCCTGCACTATCTTGATCTCGGCGATGGCGGCTTCGCCAAGCCCGTCGATCTCGCGAAGCCGCGGCCGCGGCGCCGACACCACTTCGGAGAACGAGCCGAATTTCGCGATCAGCGCCTTGGCGAGTGGCTTGACGTCGCGGCGCGGGATGGCGCGGAACAACACCAGCTCCAGCAACTCGTATTCAGTGACGGCGTCGGGGCCGGCTTGCAGGAAGCGTTCGCGCAGGCGTTCGCGGTGCCCCAGATAGTGCGGCGCGCTATCGGCTAGGCCGCCTGTCTCGTCGCTCTTGCGAGGTCTGGGCATGGGCACTGGACGGGCACTGAACACGCTGCGGAGGCGCGAGCATGCGGTGTGCCGGGCGGCATTGCAATCGCCGTTTAGCGTTCAGGCCGTGTAGGGCGGCTTGTGCAGGCCCTTGGGCGAAGTCGTGAAAATCTCGACGCCGGAGGACGTCACCCCGATGGTGTGCTCGAACTGGGCCGACAGCGAGCGGTCCCGCGTCACCGCGGTCCAGCCGTCCGACAGCACCTTCACATGGGGGCGGCCGAGGTTGATCATCGGCTCGACCGTGAAGAACATTCCTTGGCGCAGCACGATGCCTTCGCCCGGGCGTCCGACGTGGACGATGTTGGGTTCGTCATGAAAAAGCTTGCCGAGTCCGTGTCCGCAGAAGTCGCGCACCACGCTCATGTGCTGCGCTTCGACGAAGGTTTGGATCGCGTTGCCGATGTCGCCGGTGGTGGCGCCCGGCTTGACCACGGCGATGCCGCGCATCATGGCGTCGTAGGTGACCTCGATCAGCCGATCGGCCCGGCGCGGGATTTCGCCGACCGCGTACATCCGGCTGGAATCGCCGTGCCAGCCGTTGAGGATCAGCGTCACGTCGATGTTGACGATGTCGCCGTCCTTCATCGGCTTGTCGCCGGGGAAGCCGTGGCAGACCACATGATTGAGCGATGTGCAGGTCGATTTCTTGTAGCCGCGGTACATCAGCGTGGCCGGCAGCGCGCCGTGGCCGAAGCCGAACTCTCGCACCAGCTTGTCGATATGGTCGGTGGTGACGCCCGGCTCCACATGCGCGACCAGCATGTCGAGGCATTCGGCGACCAGCCGCCCGGCCTTCCGCATGCCCTCGAAGGCATCCTTGCCGTGTAGCTTGATCTGTCCGGTTTTTCGCAGGGGCGCCGCGGCTGCTTCAACGTAGGTCATGGAGCGATAATTTAAGGATCGAACCGGGCAAAGCAAGCGCGCCTAGGCGGCGGAACCCACGGCTGCGTCGAAGCGCTGCCGCGCGTCCTGGATCGCGGCGCGGTTCTGCCGCGCCCACAGGCCGATGCCGCTGACCGGCTCCAGCAGCGAGCGGCCGAGCTTGGTCAGTTCGTAATCGACCCGCGGCGGCACCGTCGGAAACACCGTGCGGGTGACCAGGCCGTCGCGTTCCAGCCCGCGCAGGGTCAGCGTGAGCATCCGCTGCGAGATGCTGCCCAGCGAGCGACGGATTTCGTTAAAGCGCCTGCTGCCGTTGCCGAGTTCGCTGACCACCAGAATGGTCCATTTGTCGCCGACCCGGGACAGAACCTCGCTGACCGCCCGGCAATCCTCGGGCACATGCAGGTTTCCCGGTATCACCGATGTGCCTTCTTGCCTGCGCCGAGCGGTCATTTATCTATCCTCAGTAACAAATCATAACCACCAACAGAAGGTAACATTCCAATGGCTCAATTCAAGGTCGCTGTGGTCGTCGGCAGCACCCGCCGCGAATCCATCAATCGCAATTCCGAGATCGCCGACCTGCCGCTCTACAACCAGGACAACGAGGGCAATCTCCCGGCCAGCGTCGTCCGGTTCAAGGCCGAGCTTGCCGCCGCCGACGGCGTGCTGTTCGTGACGCCGGAGCACAGCCGCTCGATCCCGGCGGCGCTGAAGAACGCCATCGATTGGGGCGCGCGGCCGTGGGGCAAGAACTCGTGGGCCGGCAAGGTCGCCGCCGTCACCGGCGCATCGCCGGGGGCGATCAGCACGGCGCTGGCGCAGCAGCACCTGCGGCAGATCCTCGGTGCGCAAGGTGTTGTCCTCGCTGGCGGCGAAGCATACCTGCAGTTCAAGACGGATTTGATCGACGCGAACCACGGGGTGACCGATGAAGGCACGCGGGGATTCCTCAAGTCCTTCCTCGATCAGTTCGCGGTGCTGGTCGGCAAGCTCGCCGCGCCGGTCAAGGCATAGATCGAAGTCGCAACTCTGAATGATGGGATCGCCACCCTGAGGTTGGCCGGTCCGGAAAGGTGAACATGTCCATTCGTCCTGTGAAGAAGATCATCGAATCCAAGCCGACGATGGAAGGCGCCGGCGTGCATCTGCGCCGCGCCTTCGGCTTCGGCGACACCATGGAGTTCGACCCGTTCCTGCTGCTCGACGATTTCCGCAACGACAATCCCGAGCAGTACAAGGCGGGCTTCCCCTGGCATCCGCATCGCGGCATCGAGACGATCACGTATGTGCTGGCCGGTGAGGTCGAGCATGGCGACAGCCTGGGCAACCGCGGCCTGATGGGGCCGGGCGACGTCCAGTGGATGACCGCCGGCCGCGGCATCATGCACCAGGAGATGCCGAAGGGTGACGCCCAGGGCCGCATGCACGGCTTCCAGCTTTGGGCCAACCTGCCGAAGTCGCTGAAGATGACCGAGCCGCGCTACCAGGACATCAAGGCCGCCGAGATTCCGGAGGTCATCGACGACGACGGCACCAAGGTGCGCGTCATCACCGGCGATTTCTGGGGCAAGCGGGGTCCGGTCGAGGGCGTCGCGGCGGATCCGCGCTATCTCGACATCTCGGTGCCGCCCGGCAAGCGCAAGACCTTCAAGGTCGAGGTCGACCGGCACGCCTTTGCCTACATCTTCGCGGGCTCCGGCGCCTTCGTTTCGGCATCGGCGCCGTTCGGCGTGCTGACCGAGAAGGAGGTCAATGGCCAGGAGATCAAGCTCCGCGAGCAGACCGGAAACCGTTCGCTGGTCGTGTTCGACAGCGGCGACGAGGTGACGATACAGGCTGGCGAGCAGGGCATTCGTTTCCTGCTGGTGTCCGGCAAGCCGATCGAGGAGCCGGTCGCCTGGCACGGGCCGATCGTGATGAACACGCAGGCCGAACTGAATCAGGCGGTAAGCGAACTGCGCAGCGGCACATTCATCAAGCAGTAGCAGCGGGCGCCGGGCGGCGGAGTGTGGTGCACGGTTGTGCAACACATTGCGCGCGCCCTGCCGCCGTCACGGCGGGGAGCTGCGGCAGGTCTGTTCGAGGTTGCGCACGGGCGCCAGCAGGCGCTCGGCGCGGCGTTCGACGGTAACCCACAACACCGCATCCGGGCGGACCTTCGCGACTACCGCGCCGTCCATGTCGGAGTTGACGTGGCGATGCACCTCGGCGAAGTGCATGCGCCATGAACGGCGCGATCTGGTTGCCGAACGAATCCCCGAACAGCAGCAGCCGGCCTTTGCCCTCCGGGTTGCGGGCGAGATAGTCCCGGTGCGAAAGCTGGCTCTCCCGCACCCAGTCCGGATGGATGATCTGCGTGTACTCGTCCTGGAACCGCCACGGCGAAAGCAGCACGCGCATCGCCATATCGCCGCCGGAATAGGAAATCTTGGAGAATGTTTGGGCGCCGAACGCCGCGCGGCCGGGATGGGCGACCGCCGTGAGTTGTGAGAGGCGATCATACGCCGCCCGATAGCCGTAATAGGCGCCGAGGCCGTTCCAATGGCTTTCCGTCTTGGGAAACAGAAGATCCGGCGTGTGGCGGCGCTTGGCGTCGCGCAACATCGGGCGAGGATCGACGATCATGTCCCGCACCGGCGCGCTCAGGCTCTCCAGCATCACGTCGAGCCGCGTCTTGGGCGGCGTGGTGCCCGCGTCGAGGACGAATTCTCCGTAGATGCTCTGCTTGTTCGGCGCGATCATCACCGCCAGCGGAATGTGGCAAGCGGCGAAACGCTCGCGGATCGCCAGCATCTGCGTCTCGATGCGCTGAATCTCCGCCAGCTTGAAGCGAAGCCGGCCGCGCACGTCGGCCATCGTCGCTGGCGTGGATTCGGCGTTGTCGGTCCAGAACATCCAGCCGTCGCGCCCGAAGAAGATGTGCTTGTCGATCGGGCGCTGCAGCCCATCGACGTGCAGGCGGCTCGCCAGATAGATCAGCGGATAGCGAAGCCCGACCCGGTCGGCGAACCATTGGTCGAACTCCTTGTAGATCGCGGGCGTGAAGCGGAAGGGGCGCGGCGCCTTTGGGCGGATCGCGATTTCGCCGCGCCCCAGCCAGGGGCCGTCGAACGTGAACAGGACGACGGGCAGCAGCGAGATCGTCAGGAAGACGGCGGTGGTCAATGCTGCACTGATTGATCGACGGCTCATGGTGCTAGAACCGGAAATAAATGAACGGGTTGTTCTGCTCGATCGTCATGGTGGCCAGGCTGAGCACCATGACAATGGCGACATATGCCGCGCGGGCAACGCCCTGCGTGGTTTCTCCGGTGCGATCCGCGGATTGCGCGAACCAGGTCTTGGCGCGCGGCCACACCGGATAGGAGAACAGCGCGGCCATCACGATCAGCATCATCGTCGGAGCCGGCACCTGGGCGAGTTCGGTCAGCATCGTCTGCGATCCAGCTTGCAGGCCGAACATCCGCGACAGCATGTCGATCGCCCCGTCCAGCGTCGGCGAGCGGAAGAACGTCCAGCCGATCAGAACGACAACGAGCACGTAGATGTTCTTCGCAGCCGTCGGCAGCAGCGCAAACACCCGCTGGACGAAACTCAGCCGTTCGAACGACAGGAACAGGCCGTACCACGCGCCCCATATGATGAAATTCCAGCTCGCGCCGTGCCACGCGCCGCACAGCAGGAACACGATCCAGAGATTGCGCACAGTTTCCCAGTTGCCGCCGCGGCTGCCGCCGAGCGGCACATAGACGTAGTCGCGAAACCACGCCGACAGCGACATATGCCAGCGCCGCCAGAAGTCCTGGACCGAAATGGCCGAGTAGGGATAGTTGAAGTTCTCCAGAAAGCGGAAGCCGAACATGCGCGCCATGCCGACTGCCATGTCCGAATAGCCGGAGAAGTCGAAGTAGATTTGCAGCGCGAAGCAGATCACGGCGAGCCACACGCCCCAGACCGGCAAGTCAGCGGGCGAGGTCGCGAACAGGTAGTCGGCGACCGAGCCGATCGGGTTGGCGATCAGCAGCTTTTTGGCTAGCCCGGTGGCGAAGCGAACGATGCCGGCTTCGACATCGGCGAGGCCAACGCTGCGCTCACCGAGTTGCGGCGCGAACGGCCGGTAGCGGATGATCGGTCCGGCAATCAACTGCGGAAAATTGATGATGTAGAGCGTGAATGCCGCGCCGGAGCGCTGCGGCTGCGCGGTGCCCCGGTAGATGTCGATCAGATACGACATGATGTGGAAGGTAATGAACGAAATGCCGATGGGCAGCGGCACCGTGGGGTTGGGCATCGTCGCAACGCCGGCCACGTCGAGCACAACATTGAGATTGTCGATCAGGAAGTTCAGATACTTGAAGACGATCAGAACCAGCAGATTGCCGGCGAGGGAAAACGCGATCAGACGATACCTCCGCGCGGGAGCGGCATCGGCGATCGCCTGACCGAGAAAGAAATTGATTGCGATCGACACCAGTACAAGGACAATCGCGACCTTGCCGCCCCAGACGTAGAACAGCACGCTGGCTCCGACGAGCACCAGGTTGCGGAGCGAGCGTGGCGAGAGGAAGTAGAACGCAAGCGTCGCGGGCAAGAACAGGCAGACGAACGTCAGGCTGCTGAAGACCATCCCCCTGCCTCCCATTGTCCGTTGCCGGTTGGCCGGGCAGACGTTCTACGTCCGTTGCGGCGGACGGTGATTTTGTCGGACGTTCATACAACTTGTTGCGGCAGAGGCAAGCGGGGCTCCACCATCGGCACCGGCTCGGTGATTTCGATGCCGTCCGCCGTGATCATGCACTTCCACGCCATCGCCTCGACGCCGCGCGCCTGCGCGCGGTCGAACGCCGCGCCGTATTTCGGATCGATGTCGCGCGCCAGGGCAAATCGCGAGGCCGAGCCGATCTGGATCAGATAAAGCATCACCGCGCGGTGGCCCGCCGCGACCATGTCGCCCAGCTCCTCAAGGTGCTTGGCGCCTCGTTCGGTCCGCGAATCGGGAAATTCCGCAAGCCCCGGCGTCCGCATCAGATGCACATTCTTGATCTCGACGTAGCAGTGCGGCCGCGTTGCACTCTCCAGCGGGAAATCCACCCGAGAGTTCTTGCCGTATTTCACCTCGCGGTGGATCGTGTCGTACTCGGTCAGCGCCGGGATGGTGCCGGCGGCCAGTGCCGCGCCGACCAGCGGATTGGGATGGCCGGTATTGACGCCGACCACCTCCAGTCCCGCGCCGAGGTCGACCTCAATCAGCTCCCAGCTGTGCGACAGCTTGCGGTTGGGATTGTCGGATTTCGACAGCCAGACCCGCGAGCCTGGAGCCGCCAGCCCGGTCATGGCGCCGGGGTTGGCGACGTGAGCCGTGATTGCCGTGCCGTCGGGCAGGGTCACGTCAGCCAGGAAGCGCTTGTAGCGTTTGATCAGCGTCGCCGGAATGAGCGGGGCAGGGAAGCGCATCGGTCACTGCGGTTTGAAGCCTGCGCCGTTCAGAAGTCTCGCGTTGCGCTCGACTTGATCGCGAATAAAGCGTCCGAAGTCCTCCGGCGTTTCCGCGACCGGCTCGGCGCCGAGCGGATCGAGCCGCTTTTCCTCGGCGAGCTTACGGCCGGCCTCGTTGAACGCGGCGTTGAGCTTGGTGACGGTCTCCTTCGGCAACCCCTTCGGGCCGAGGAACCCGTACCATGAGTTGAATTGAAGACTCGGCATGCCGCTCTCGGCGGCGGTTGGGATATCGGGAGCCAGCGAGCTACGTTTCGTCGAAGTGATTGCCAGCGCCTTGACCTTGCCGTCGCGCGCGACCGGCAGCAGCGTGACGATCGAGTCGATCAGGAGTTGGACATGACCACCCATCACGTCGGTCAGCGCCGGGGCGGTGCCGCGGTAAGGCGTGATCGTCAGGTTGGACCGCGAAATATTGCTCAGTTCGATGGCCGCGACGTGCCCGGCGCCGCCCAGACCCGACGTTGCGATGGTCCAGTCCGCCGGATGCTCGCGCGCCGCCACCGCCACCTGGGCGAGCGACGTCGGCTCCATCTTGGTGGAAATCACTACCAGCATCGGTGATTCGCCGACTCTTGCGACCGGGGTGAAATCGTTCACCGCGTCATAGGGCACCGTATTCAGCACCACGTTGGCCATCACGTGGGTGAGTGGAACGAACAACAGTGTTGCACCATCCGGAGCCGCCTGATGGACGGCCTGTCCGCCGATGATGCCGCTGGCGCCGGCGCGGTTCTCTATGACGATCGGCTGGCCCAATATCGGCGCGGCCTTCTCGGCGAACAGACGCGCCATCACATCGACCGCCCCGCCGGCCGCGTAGGGCACGATGACCTTGATCGGCTTATCGGGGTATCCGCCCTGCGCGAGGGTGGCCACTGTGGTGGCGGCGAGGAGGCTCAGGGCGACGGTCAGGCGGCGGATCATTTTCGACTCCGATGTACGGCAGCCGATTACATCACAAACGAACCCCCGCGGTCCTCCTCGATATGGACGCGGATGATCTCGTCGAACGAGCTTTCGGCGACGAAGCCCAGGTCGATGGCGCGGGAGGCTTCGAATCGCTGCGGCCAGCCGGCGACAATGTGTGAGACCAGTCGCGGCAATCCGGCGGCATGGATGAGAAATCCGATCGCCGAGCGCGGGCTGGCGTGGGTGTGCACCACCGCCTCGCTCACCGGAAGTTGCGCCTCCTCGCCGTTGAGCGGCTCGCGGATGATGCCCGAGAAGAATCCGGACGCGGCCTTGTTCGGTTTGCCCGGCCGCACCACGATCGACGGCAGGCGGATGCCGACGCCTTCGAGGATGCCCTTGCGGGTATAGTCGGCGAGCATTTGCTCGCACATCGCCTTCTGCGCGCCGTAGGAGGTCAGCGGCGTCAGGTGAAAGTCGTCGGGGATCGAAGGCGGGAACGGAGCGCCAAACACCGCGATCGACGATGTGAAAACGACGCGGGGCTTGTAGCCGTCGCCGGTCTTGCGGATCGCTTCGAGCAGCGAGCGCGTGCCGTCGAGATTGACGTGATAGCCCTTCTCCAGGTTGACCTCGGCGGCCAGGTGGAAGATCACGTCGGGCCGTTCGGAGACCGCCTTCATGGCGATGGCGGGATCGGCGAGATCGCCGGCCCGCACCTTTTCACGGTCGGAGAAGCCCGCGATTCGCGTCGGCGGGACGATGTCCATCAGCGTCAGCTTTTCGATCGGCTGCTCGTTGAGTGCCCGGTCGACCACCAGTCGTTCGACCAGTTTACGGCCGATCATGCCCGCCGCGCCGGTGATGAGAATATGCATGCGCTTCTCCCGCGGCTGATTTTTTAAGCGTGGCCCAGCTTGGCCTTTTGCCTTCCATCCCTATCGAAATTTTCCGCCGCGAGCCAGCGCTCGAATGCGGCCTTGCGCGCCGGCCACTCGCTGTCGAGCATCGAGAAGTAGGTGGTGTCGCGGTTGCGGCCCTTAGCGATTATATGTTGCCGCAGCACGCCCTCCAGCGTGAAGCCGTAACGGAGCGCCGCGCGGTGCGACGGCGCGTTGAGCGCGTTGCATTTCCACTCGTAGCGCCGGTAGCCGAGCGTTTCGAACACGTAACGCGCCAGCAGGTACTGTGCTTCGGTGGCGAGCGGCGTGCGCTGCAGCACGGGCGAATAGACAACGTGTCCGACCTCGACCACGCGCATCGCCGGGCGAATTTCCATCAGCGTCAAAATGCCGACGGCGCGGCCGGACGGCTCGACGATGGCATAGGAGTAGGGATCGTCGAGCGGCAGGCGGCTGCCGATCCAGGCCGAAAAGGCGGAGAAATCGGCGAACGGCCCGTACGACGACATATAAGTCCAGATCCGGTCGTCGTCCTTGACGGCCTCCCAGAGCGAAGCGTCGTGATGCTGCGCCAGCCGTTCGACGTGGCCAAAGTGGCCCTGAAGGGTGGCAGGGCCGGGCGACTGCGCCGGCGTGGCATCGACCGGCGGGCCGACCGGCAGCGGAGCGGGTGCGGTCATCAGAAGGTCTTGCGGTCGTCGCCGAAGAACTTGTTCAACTCGGCGTTGTTGACCACCCCGGCAAAGCTGTCGAACTTGCCTTCGGTGGCGATGGCCCGCGCCGACTTGATGAATGCGTCCATCGCCACCCGCGCCAGCGTGCCGCCGACGCTGATCCGCCGCACGCCCAGATTGGCGAGATCGTTCACGGTGTAACCGAGCGCGCCCAGGTTGAGGAAGTTGATCGCCCGGCCGCCGACCGCCTTGACGGTGGCCTCGATGTGCTCGCGGGTCTTGATGCCCGGCGCATAGAGGCAATCGGCGCCGGCGTCGGCGAACGCCTTCAGCCGGCGGACGGTCTCGTCGATGTCCGGACGCCCGCGGATGAAGCCTTCGGTGCGCGCGGTGAACACCACGTCGGCGCCGGCCTTGTCGATCGCTATGCGCGCGGCTTTCACGCGGGCCAGCGCCGCATCGAATTCGTAAAGCGGCGTTGCCGACTGCTGCGGCGAATCCTCGATCGACAATCCCGCCACGCCGGTTGCGATGCAGCGCGTGACGTTCTCGGCGACCGTGTCCGGGTCGTCGGCAAAGCCGTTCTCGAAGTCGGCGTTGAGCGGGATGTCGGTCGCGGCGGCCAGTTCCTTGTAGTGAACCAGCACCTCGTCGATGCCTTGCGCGCCGTCGGGAAAGCCCTCGGAGTGGGCGTGGCCGGAGCTGGTGGTCGCCAGCGCCTTGAAGCCGAGTCCCAGGAGATAGCGTGCGCTGCCGACATTCCACGGATTGGGGATGACGAAACAGCCGGACTTGTGCAGTTCGTGAAAGGTCTTTCGCTTGTCGGCGGTGGACGGGCGGGCGGATGGCATGAAACACTCCCGGCAATGGAAGACGCCAAGCCTGCCAAGGCATCTCGCGCCGGGACAGCGCATTTCGTTGATGCGGCCATGAAGCGCCGTGATGGGAAGGAAACATGCTGAGGGATTGCGTCGATCTGGATGCCCTGGAGTTGAATGCGCAACGGGTGATGCGTCCGGAATCCTGGGTGTTCTGCGACACCGGGGCCGATGACGAGATCACGTCCAAGGAAAACGTCGCGGCGTGGCGGAATCTGAAGCTTCGGCCGCGTATTCTGCGCGACATAGTCGATATCGACACCAGCGTGAGCCTGCTCGGCGCGAAGGTTTCAACGCCGATCGTGGTGGCGCCGACCGGACGCCACCACCTGTTCCACGCCGAGGGCGAGCGCGCCTCGGCGCGCGGTGCTGCCGCGGCCGGTGCTCTCTATGTAATGTCGACCAGCGGCGCCACGCTGGTGGAGGACGTAGCCAAGGAGCGCGGCGCCGCGCCGCAATGGTTCCAGCTCTACATGCAGCCCGACCGTGCCGCGACCGGCGCGCTGCTCGACCGCTGCGTCAAAGCCGGGTTCACAGCGCTGGTGCTGACCGTCGATCAGCCGGTGCCCGGCTGGAGCCCGCGCGCCGCGCGCACGCCGGTCATTCCATCGCCGGACGTCCGCAGCGTCAACATGGTCGGCCAGCCGATCGCCAAGACCGCCTACGATCCCGACCGCAAGGGGCTGGCGATGTTCCCGACCAACTTCACCGACCTGGAATGGCTGGTAAAGCGGTGCGCCATGCCGGTGATCGTCAAGGGCGTGCTGCGCGGCGACGACGCCAAGCGCTGCGTTGATTGCGGCGTCAAAGCCATCATGGTGTCGAACCACGGCGGCCGCCATCTCGACACCACGGTGACGACCGCCGAGGTGATTTCCGAAGTGGCCGATGCGGTCGGCGAGACTGCCGAGGTCTATGTGGACGGCGGCATTCGTCGCGGCACCGATATCGTGAAAGCGCTGGCGCTCGGCGCGCGCGCCGTGCTGCTCGGCCGCCCGCCGCTGTGGGGCCTGAGCGTCGCCGGCGCCGACGGCGTCACCGCTGTGCTGCAACACATGCACGATGAGATGGTCCGGGCGATGCGGCTCTGCGGCGCCAACAGCCTCGCGGCGCTGACGCCGGATCTGGTGAAGACCTAGCGTTCGTCACTCCGGGCGTCGCACAGCGCCGAGCCCGGAATTCATCTACAAGATTTGAGTTTATGTCTGGATGCCGGGTTCGCGCTTTCAGCGCGCCCCGGAATGACAATGGAGCGTTTGAACGAATGAAAGAACTGATCCCCACCGGGAAGCTGCGCGCCGGCGTTGCGCTGGCGCCGTCGCCATCGCCACTGTTCGTGATCAAAGATGCGCGCGGCGACGTGCGCGGGGTTACGGTCGATCTGGCCAACGAATTGGGTCATGAGCTCAACGTCGAGGTTGCGCTTACCGTCGCGCCCAACACCGGCGAACTCGTCGATGCGCTCGAAGCCGGCACCATCGACGTGTCGTTCATGCCGGTGGACGATGAACGCAAGAAGCGCATCGCGTTCGGCCCGGTCTATTTCCTGGTCGAGAGCACCTACATGGTGACGCAGGCGTCCGGCATACGGACCGTCGATGAGGTGGACCGCGCTCATGTCCGCGTTGTCGGCATCGCCAACACCACGACGATTCGCGCCGCCGGCCGTTCGCTGAAGAACACCGGTATCACGGCGGCGCAATCGATCGGCGAAGCCATCGAGATGATGGTCGGCGGCAAGGCCGATGCCTTCGCGCTATCGCGCGACTCGCTGCCGCCGTTCCTGGCCAAGTTGCCCGGTTCGCGCATCGTCGAGGGCGGTTTCCAGTTCACCGGCGTCGCCGTCGCGGTTGCGAAGGGCAAGCCCGAAGCGTTGGCCTATGTGACGGCGTTTCTGGGGAAGGCGAAACAGTCGGGCGCGGTGCGCGCCGCGTTCGAACGCGCGGGCTTGGCGCATCTGGACGTGGCGCCGTAGCACGACCTCATCCTGAGGAGTGCCCGACTTCAGTGATTATCCCGCGGCACGCTGGTTTGCGCGACGCGCTGGTACTTCACCGCGGGCTTCAGCACCATGCCGTCGCCGAGCTGATCGACGAGGCCGCGCTGAATTTCCTGCCACGGCGTCTGGCTCGCCGGATACTTGAACCCGCCGGCTTTCTCCATCGCCTTCCGCCGCTTCGCCAGTTCGGCTTGCGAGAGCAGAACGTTCGCCGTGCCTTTGTTCAGATCGATGCGCACGCGGTCGCCGGTCTTCAGCAGGGCGAGTCCGCCGCCGGCCGCCGCCTCTGGCGATGCGTTCAGGATCGATGGCGAGCCCGAGGTGCCGGATTGCCGTCCGTCGCCGATGCAGGGCAGCGACATGATCCCCTTTTTGATCAATGCCGCCGGCGGCTGCATGTTCACCACCTCCGCCGAGCCCGGATAGCCGATGGTGCCGGTGCCGCGCATGAACAGTATGGTGCGGTCGTCGATCTTCAGCGACGGGTCGTCGATGCGGTGATGGTAGTCCTCCGGACCCTCGAACACCACGGCGCGGCCCTCGAACGCATTCCTGTCCTTCGGGTTCTCCAGGAAGCGGGCGCGGAAATCGTCGGAGATCACGCTGGTCTTCATGATCGCCGAATCGAACAAGTTGCCCGTCAGCACCTTGAAGCCGGCCTGCTTCTTCATCGGCTGGCCGTAAGGCTTGATAACATCGGCGTCAGCGATCTTCGCGCGCTTGACGTTCTGCGCAACCGTCTTGCCGTTTACGGTCAGCGCGTCGCCGTGCAGGTGCTTCGCTTTCAGCAATTCGTTCATCACCGCCGGCAGCCCGCCGGCCCGGAAATACTCCTCACCGAGATAGAATCCGGCCGGCTGCATGTTGACCAGCAGCGGCACGTCGTAGCCGTGCGTCTCCCAGTCCTGGATCGACAGCTTCACGCCGATGTGGCGGGCGATGGCGTTTATATGAACCGGCGCGTTGGTCGAGCCGCCGATGGCGGAGTTGGCGACGATGGTGTTCTCGAATGCCTTGCGGGTGAGGATGTCGGAGGGCTTCAGGTCTTCGTGGACGATCTCGACCGCGCGCACGCCGGTGTCATAGGCGATCTGCCCGCGCTCGCGGTACGGCGCCGGGATCGCCGCGCAGCCCGGCAGCGACATGCCGAGGGCTTCCGCCAGCGCGTTCATGGTCGAAGCGGTACCCATGGTGTTGCAGTGGCCGACCGATGGCGCGCTCGCTGTGGCAATGTCGAGGAACTCTTTGTTGTCGATGCGGCCGGCGGCCAGTTCCTCGCGCGCCCACCACACCACGGTGCCGGAGCCGGCGCGGACGCCCTTCCACCAGCCGTTCAGCATCGGGCCGCCGGACAACACGATCGCCGGGATGTTCACCGTCGCCGCCGCCATGATCAGCGCCGGGGTGGTCTTGTCGCAGCCGGTCAATAGCACCACGCCGTCGAGCGGATAGCCGTACAGCACCTCGACAAGACCGAGGTACGCGAGGTTGCGGTCGAGCGCCGCAGTCGGCCGCTTGCCGGTTTCCTGGATCGGATGGCAGGGAAACTCGAAGGCGATGCCGCCGGCGTCGCGGATGCCGTCGCGCACGCGCTGCGCCAGATCGATGTGGTGGCGGTTGCACGGCGACAGGTCGGAGCCGGTCTGCGCGATGCCGATGATCGGCTTGCCGGAGCGCAGCTCCGGCCCGGTGAGCCCGTAGTTCAGGTAGCGCTCGAGATAGATCGCGGTCATGCCCGGGTTATCCGGATTATCGAACCAGAGCTGCGAGCGCAGATCCTTGCCGCGCGGCGCGAGAGTCTTCGATTTTCGTGCCATGACTGTCCTGGGGCGTGCCGGATTGGCCGAAAGGATGCGCCGAACCGATCCCGGCCCGCAAGCGCGTGAAATTCGTGCTGGGGCCGGGATGTTGCGGTGCGAATGGGATTCCGACACGGATTCGTGATGGGATTTTTCAGCCTTTTGCGGTGTTTTTCATATGGGCGAGCCAATTATCTCGAGCCGAGAGGTCCAAAAATGAAAACTCTATTTGTCGTGGTCGTTGCCGCCGCCGGATTGTCGCTTGTTGCCGCGCCCGCCGAGGCTGCCGGCAAAACCAAGCACAAGAAGCAGACATCGTCGCATTCGACGAAGCATCGCCACGCGGCCATCGCGGCAAGGCCGGCCTATTGGGGCACCGACATGGTCCCGGCCGGTCCGCTCTACAACGGCGCGGACTATCTCGGCGATGATCCGGATCCCAATGTCCGAGCCTTCATCATCACGGACTTGAGCGGGCGCTACGGCAGCTCGTACTAACCTCCCGTTTGATTTTGTTGCGGGGATAGGCTCAATAGCCCGGCGTTTCGAGGGCGCCGGGCTCATGCTTTATCAACTGATGGTTGGAGGTATTCTCAGCCTCGTCAATTTCGGCATCCACGCGGTGATGACCGGCATCATTGTGGTGGCGAGCCACCATACCGCCGCTGCGACTGACGAGTTTCATGAGTTCGTGCGGGTGGCGAGCTTGATGCTGCTCACGCTCTCGGTGCTCATGGTCACCCATGTGGTCGAGATTTCCGTGTGGGCCGGTTACTACGCCTTCGACGGGATCGAGACCGAAAAGGCCGGCACGTTCGAGTTCGCATTCGAGAACTACACCGCGCTCGGCTATGGCGACGCGGTGCCGAGCCAGGGCCTTCGCCTGATCGGGCCGATCACAGCGTTGAACGGCCTCCTTCTGATCGGCTGGTCGGTCGCCATCATATTCGAGGTCTTGCGCATGGCCGAAGTGCAGATCGCCCGGAAACCGCCAACCTGACAGGTGCAACATGCGTCATGCTTGGATCGCCGGCGTGGCAATTCTCTGCCTGATTCCGGGCGGGGCTGGTGCGGCCGAGGCCGCCCCGGAAATCAAATCCGGAAAACCGAAGAAGCCGATCGCCGCGCATCACAAGGACCGGCGCGCCGCCGCCGCGACGCCTGGCTTTCGCTACCAGGGCGGCGTTCCGGCTGGCCCGCTTTACAACGGGCAGGACTATCTCGGTGACGATCCCGATCCGAATGTCCGCTCCTATCTCCTCCGCGACATGAGCCGCTACGGCGGGACCGATTGATGGCGATTGACGGACGGCTTTGGTCCGACGCTAAATAGAAAAGCACGCCAAGAATAATCCCAAAAAACTCACCAGGGAGACTCCATGCTGAAGACCATCGCGGCGTTCGATCGCATCGGCGAGGAAAACGCCTTCGCCGTGCTGGCCCGCGCCAACGCGCTCGCCGCCCAGGGCCGCGACATCATCAGCCTCGGCATCGGACAGCCGGATTTCTGCACGCCCGACTTCATCGTCGAAGCGGCGATCAAGGCGCTGCGCGACGGCCATCACGGCTACACCGCGTCGAACGGCATCACGCCGCTGCGCGAGGCGGTCGCCACCGACCTGCACAAGCGTCACGGCGTCGAGGTGTCGCCCGACAGCGTCATGATCATGCCCGGCGGCAAGCCGACCATGTTCATGTCGATCCTGATGTTCGGCGAGCCCGGTGTGGACATTCTCTATCCCGATCCCGGCTTTCCGATTTACCGCTCGATGATCGAATTCACCGGCGCGCGGCCGATCCCGGTTCCGATCCGCGAGGAGAACGGCTTTGCCTTCTCCGCCGAGGAAACCTTGAAGCTGATCACGCCGCAAACCCGGCTGCTGATCGTCAACTCGCCGGCCAATCCGTGCGGCGGCGTCACGCCCAAGGCCGAGGTCGACAAGCTGGTCGCCGGCCTGGAGAAATTCCCCGACGTCTGCGTGATGTCGGACGAGATCTACGATCACATGGTCTATGACGGCGAGAAGCACGTCTGCCTGCTGTCCTATCCGTCGATCCGCGACCGCCTGATCCTGCTGAACGGCTGGTCGAAGACCTACGCGATGACCGGCTGGCGGCTTGGCTACGCGGTGTGGCCGGGCAAGCTCTACGACTACGCGAGAAAGCTCTCGGTCAATCTGCACTCCTGCGTGAACGCGTCGGCGCAATACGCCGGCCTCGCGGCCCTGACCGGCCCGCAGGACGAGGTGATCAAGATGGTCGCCGAGTTCGACAAGCGGCGGAAGGTCGTGACCGAAGGGCTGAACAAACTGCCGGGCGTCTCCTGCATCGTGCCGAAGGGCGCGGTCTACGCCTTCCCGAACGTGAAAAAGACCGGCTGGAAGGCCAAGGAACTCGCCACCACGCTGCTCAACGAAACCGGCGTCGTCACCATCGGCGGGCCGGATTTCGGCATCCTCGGCGAGGGCTATATCCGGCTGTCCTACGCCAACTCCACCGAGAATATTCTCAAGGCGCTCGATCGCATGGGGCAATTCCTAGCGACTCGCAAGGCGGCGTGACGAACATGAGATCGATGCTGGTTGGGATGGTGCCGATCGCTCTGGCGCTCGGCGCGGCCGATCCGGCGAGGGCGCAAAACTACTATCACTATGAGTGCGCTGATGGCGCCCACTTCGAGGTGGCGTTGTATCCGCAGACAAAGGCCGCGTTCCTGCAACTCGACGGCAAGTCGCTGCAATTGCCGAAGCGGTTTTCGCTGATCAGCCAGCGCTTCAAAAAGGATGGCGTCAGCCTTGCGATGCGAGGCGAGGGCATGGCGATCCTCAAGCGCGCCGGCAAGACCACGACCTGTCAGGTCAAGTAGCTGTCGGCCTGTCATTCCGGGGCGCGCCGCAGGCGCGAACCCGGAAGCCAGAGACAGATTTTTCGCTACTTCGGCTGATCGACGACGATATGCGCCGGGCCGGGCTTCGGCAGCTTGACGCCCTCGCGCTCGAACGTATCCCACAGCGCGATCATCACGGCGGAGCGCACGCCGGTCGGGCCGGTGGCCGCGTCCTTGATCCAGAACCACAACACGTATTCGATCGAACTCGCGCCGTAGCCGGTCAGATGACAGGCCGGCGGCGGCGTTTTCAGCACCTGTTCGACGCTCATCGCGGCCTTGATCGCGGCCTCGTGCGTCTTGTGGATGTCGCTGTCGTAGGTCGCGGTGAACCGTACGTCGAGCCGCATCAGGTCCGATGAATAGGTCCAGTTGATCACGCGTTGGGTAACCAGATCCTCGTTCGGCACCAGCAGTTCGCGGCCATCCTTGAGATCGACCGACGTGTAGCGTGCGCCCATGTTGGCGACCCAGCCGAAATGATCGCCGACGCTGATGACGTCGCCCGGCTTGATCGACTTGTCAGCCAGCAGGATCAGTCCGCTGACGAAGTTGCTGACGATTTTCTGCATGCCGAGGCCGACGCCGACGCCGATCGCGCCGGTGAACACCGCGAGCACCGAGAGGTCGATGCCGGACGCGCTCAGCACGATGATGATGGCGACCGTCATCACGCCAATGCGAATGAGCTTTCCGGCCAGAACCTGGATCGATGGCGTCAGCCCGGGAACGTGCTGCACCCGCCGGTCGAGGAAGTTGCTGGTCGCGGTCGCCGCCCACAGCGCCACCGAGAGCAGCACCGCGGTCTTGAGCACCAGCAACGGCGTGACCCGGATGCCGCCGATCAGGATGGCGCGCGCGTCGAGCGCGGCCACCGTGTCATCGAGCAGGCCCAGGATGCTGAGCGCGGCGATGGTCCAGGCCGTTAAGGAGACCACCCGGTTGACGAACGGGTTGCGGATCAGGCTTGCGACCAGGGCGATCACAACCCAGGCGGTGGCGAGATCGACGGCGATGCCGAGGATGTAGGTGCGCGGATACGTGGCCCAGGTCCGGATCGCGGTGCGCGCCACGCCGAGGATCAGCATGAACGCCAGCACGCCGAAATTGTCGATCAGCGCGCGGACCGCGATGCGCAGGTAGGACGGCCAGCCCATCGTCACCGACACGAGGTCGAACCGTTTGCGGATCGCGGCCGCCGCGGCCCAGGCCGCGACCGCGGCGAGCGCGATGGCGCCGAACTGGATCGGCAGCCAGACCGAGGTCAATTCGGTCCGCAGCGTCACCCGCAATGTGGTGACCAGCGTTTCGAGGGTGTCCTGCAGGGCGTCGGTTTCCATGCCTTGTCCGGCCATACGATATGAGGCGAATTGTGGAGGCCCATACGCGATTCGGGCGGCAAGGCCCAATGAGCGGTCAGGCGCGCTGGGTCAGCCGGAACCCGAGCAGTACGACGCCGAGGCCGGCGAATTGCGGCAGGCTCGGGACGATGCCGAGCGCCACCCAGCCGATCAGCAGGACGCAGGGCGGCACCAGTGTGGTGAAAACGGCGGCGCGTCCGGCGCCGAGCAGCACCACCGCGCGGGTGAACAGGTAGATCGCGCCGGGGCCGGCCAGCAGACCCTGCATGACCGCCTGCAGCAGATTTTCCCAGAGCCCCAGCGCGGCCATGCGGCCGAAGCCTACGACCAAGCCATAAATCGGCAAGATGGCGAGCGATACCACGCTGATGGCGATCATGGCGCGGGTCGGCGGCACCCGCCATTTCCGCAGGAACATTCCGAAGATGGCGAAGAACGCGCCGGCCAGTACAAACAACAGATCGCCGGCGATGCCATGGATGCCGATGGTGGTGATCGCCTCGCCGCCGATGACGATCAGCCCGGCGACGATGACCGCCGCGCCGGCCGCGCGCCGGGGCGGCAGCCGTTCGTTCAGTACGACGGTCGACAGCACGAGGCCGAGCAATGCCGCGGTCGCAGGCTGGATGATGCCGCCGTGTCCGAGCGGCACCAGCAGAAAGCCGGAATAGCTGACGAAGGACAGGCCGATACCGCCGAAGAACGTCAGGACGATGCCGCGGCTCCAACCGATGCCGTTGAGGTCCAGCAGTCCGCCGCGCAACGCGAGCGGCATCAATACGACGCCGGCCCAGAAGCAGCGGTGGAAGGTCAGGTCGGCCGGCGTAAAGCCGATATCGACCCCATGCCGGGCGGCGACGAATCCGGCCGCCCAGCACACCGCCGCGCCTGCGCCGCAGAGGACGCCGATGGCGGTGGCACTGAAGGGGGCCGACAGGTTCATGCCGCTTTGCCATACGCCAGGGCGGATAGGCGCGATAGGGCTTTCGCAAGTCGCGCCGGAGTGCTTAGGATCGCCGCCAAACAATGAGGGAGTGAGAACGTGGCAGCCAAGAACAAGGTCATCATCACCTGCGCCGTGACAGGGGCGATCCACACCCCGTCGATGTCGCCGCACCTGCCGATCACGCCGCAGCAGATCGCCGACGCGGCGCTGGGCGCCGCCGAAGCCGGCGCCGCGGTGGTTCACCTGCACGCCCGCAATCCGCAGGATGGCCGCCCGGATCAGACTCCCGAGGCATTTCTGCCCTTCGTGAAGGTCATCAAGCAGGCATCGAACGTCGTCATCAACCTGACCACCGGCGGTGCGCCGACCATGCTGGTTGAAGAGCGCGTGCGCCCGGCCGCCACACTCAAGCCGGAGGTTGCGTCGCTCAACATGGGCACGATGAACTTCGGGCTCTATCCGATGATCCCCCGATACAAGGGCAAGTTCAAATACGACTGGGAGGAGCCGTATCTCGAGGGTTCGAAGAAGGGAATGTTCAAGAACACCTTCGCCGATATCGAATATATCCTCACCACCTGCTCCGAGAACAACACCCGCTTCGAGATCGAGTGCTACGACATAGGCCATCTGTACACGCTGCGGCACTTCCTCGACCGCGGCCTGATCAAAGCGCCGCTGTTCATCCAATCGGTGTTCGGCATTCTTGGCGGCATTGGCGCGCATCCGGAGGACGTGATGCAGATGAAGCGCACCGCCGATCGCCTGTTCGGCGACCAGTATCACTGGTCGGTGCTGGGCGCGGGAGCCAACCAGATGCGGGTCGCGGCGATGGCCGCTTCGATGGGCGGAAACGTCCGCGTCGGCCTGGAGGATTCGCTCTGGATCGGACCGGGCAAGCTCGCGGAGTCCAATGCCCAGCAGGTGACGAGGGTGTGCCAGATCATCGAGGGTCTCGGGCTCGAAATCGCCAGTCCCGACGAGGCGCGCGAAATCCTTTCGCTCAAGGGCGGCGACAAGGTGAATTTCTAGAGGGTGAGGTGTCATTCCGGGGCGCTCGCGGAGCGAGCGAGCCCGGAATCCAGATACACGGCAAGACCATGTTCGTGTACCTCATGGCAAGCCGGAAGACGGCACGCTCTATTTAGGCGTGACGCGGGATTTGGTCCGGTGCGTCTACCAGCACAAGACCAAGGCGACGCCGGGCTTTACGTCTCGCTATGCCGTCGATCGACTCGTTGCGATGACCCGATCACGGCAAATATCCCGCGAGAAGGACATCAAGAAATGGCGTCGGGCGTGGAAGGTGCGCCTGATCGAAGAAGAAAATCCCGATCGGCCGGACCTCTACTCGGATATTTGTCGCTGACCTTCTGAACTCGTAACTGGATTCCGGGCTCGCGGGCTTTGCCCGCGCCCCGGTATGACTGCAGCGCGTCATCCCGCCGCGCATGCTTGCGGGGCTATTCCGGCCCGCCGAGGGATTTGTCGTTGCGTTTGCCGGCCGCCTGCCGCCATTTAGACGAGGCAAGGCGAGTCTATGGAATCGATCGATTCAGTCAGCATCACCATCCTGTTCGGCGCCGTCCTGGTGCTCGCCGGCATCATGTCGAGCCTCGTCGCGCTGCGCTTTGGCGCGCCCTTGCTGCTGGTCTTCCTCCTGGTGGGCATGCTGGCCGGTGAATCCGGCATCGGCGGCATCAAATTCGACGACGTGCGGTTGGCCTATACCGTCGGCTCGGTCGCGCTCGGCCTGATCCTGTTCGACGGCGGGCTGCGGACCAGGACCGCGACCTTCCGAAACGTGCTGGCGCCGGCGGGCCTGCTGGCGACCCTGGGCGTGCTGATCATCATGGCGCTGACCGCGCCGGTCGCCGTTTGGGCGCTGCAACTCAATTGGAGCGAGGGGCTGCTGGTCGGGGCGGTGATGGCATCGACGGACGCCGCGGCGGTTTTCTTCCTGCTGCACGCCAAGGGGCTGCGGCTTCGCCCTCGCGTGTCCGCGACCCTGGAAGTCGAATCCGGCATGAACGATCCGTTCGCGATCTTCCTCACGATCGTGCTGGTCGAGGTGCTGTTCTCCGGGCGGCAGGCATGGACCTCGATCGCGCTGCTCCTGGCGGAGAAGGGCGTTATCGGCGGCCTCATCGGTTGGGCCGGCGGGCACACGATGGTGCTGGTGCTCAATCGACTCGTGCTGCCCCAGGGCATGCACGCGCCGTTCGTGGCGACCGGCGCGCTGGTCACCTTCGGCCTGGCCGAAGCGCTGCACGGATCGGGATTTCTCGCGGTGTATGTGGCCGGCCTTATCGTCGGCAATCACGAGACGCGGGCGCACAACATTATCGTCACGTTCCTCGATGCCGCCACCTGGCTGGCGCAGATCGCCATGTTCGTGCTGCTCGGCCTGCTGGCTTGGCCCGAGCGCCTGCCGCAGCGCCTGCTGCCGGCGCTCGCGGTGGCGCTGGCGCTGATGCTGGTCGCGCGTCCCGCCGCGGTGCTGATCTGCCTCGCGCCGTTCCGCTTCAGCCTCCGCGAAAAGCTGTTCATCTCATGGGTCGGCCTGCGTGGGGCGGTGTCCGTGTTCCTCGCCTCGATCCCGATGCTGGTGGGGCTGCCCGGCGCGCACTTCTACTTCGACGTGGCCTTCGTGGTGGTCATGCTGTCGCTTTTGATCCAGGGCTGGACCATCGGCGTGGCCGGCCGGCTGCTACGCGTCGGCCTGCCGCGCATCGACGTCCGTGCGCGCCGCACCGAACTCGACCTGCCCGGCACCTTGAAGCACGAATTGGTCGGCTACCCGCTGGTGGCGGAAAGTCCGTTTCTGCGGCGCGGCATCAAGCCGTCGTGGGCCAAGCTCACGCTGGTGGTGCGCGACGAGCATGTGCAGACTCCCGAAGAGGCCGGCGAGGTTCGCGAGGGCGACCACGTCTATTTCCTCGCCCCGCCCGACCGGGTTCAGGCGCTCGACCGCTTCTTCGCCGACCGGCCGATGCAGGCGTCACCCGACGCCGCTCTGGTCGAGGACTTCTTTGTGCCGGCCGATGTGACGCTGGGCGCGCTCGCGGAAATCTACGGACTGACGATCCCGCCACAAGACGCCGGCACCGTGCTGGCGGATTATTTCGCGGCCTATTTCATCAAGCACCCGCCGCGCCCAAACGACGCGATCCCGCTCGGACCGGTCAAGCTCGTGGCGCATACGGTGACCGACGATCGTGTGGTCACGGTCGGTCTGCAACTCGCCGAGCCGGAGCCGCTTCCGCGCACTGTCTGGGATAGAGCCTGGATCAGGCTGCGCCGCGCGAGCCGCCGGGTGATGGCGCGGCTGCGCCGTCCGAAGCCCTAGGACCGGGCGAGGGCACTGCGTTGCGCGGTCAGGCGCTGCACCAGGAATGCGCCGCCGAACAGCACCGCCGCCCAGAACAGATCGCCCGCGATTGTGTATTTCAGGAACGGCAGGCCGGCGGCATAGCACTGCATCAGGCCGGCCATGTCGGCGCTGTACATTCCGCTGAACGCCCACACCGCGAAGTTGGTGGCTGCGAAGAACACCAGCGAACCTGCCAGCATCACGGGGACAACGACGCGAGGGGCGTGATGCCGCCGCGCCAGGATGCCGGCCACCGCCGGAAGCGTCAGCGCGGCGTAGACCACCGCCATCACCCGCCAATCATAGAACCCGCCGATCGCGTCGCCGATCAGCATGGCGGCGGGCGGCACCACGAGCGCAAGCCCGCGCCGCCGCAGCATCATGCCGGCGAACAGGGCGGAGGCGGCGACCGGTGAGACGTTCGGCACATGCAACAGTGTGCGAGCGGCGACGTCGAAGCCGATCAGGAATACGGCCAGCAGCGCGTCATGGCGGAACGCCATCGAGTCCTGGTTTTCCGGCGGGGTCATCGAATCCTGCCTGTCTGTGCGAAACGCCAGCGTAGCATATCCGCCGGCGAAAATGTGTCAGGCCACCCGCGCCGAGCGCCGGCTCGCCCATTCCGCGATAATGCCTTCGATCGCATCCAGGCCATCGGTCAGCGCCGCCGGTCCGGGCTGCAGGATCAGCGGCGATTTGATCTCGCGGAGGAACCCGCCTCGCACCGCCGGGATGGCGTCGAAGCCGGGGCGGCCGGCAAACTTCGCCAGGACGAATTTCTTGCCGCACCATGAGCCGAACACGATATCGGGCTGCGCCGCGATCACCATTTCGGGCGTGACGACGCGCTCCTTGGCGCTCTTGCCTCCGGCGAGGTGCTTGAACACGTCGATGCCACCGGCGGCCTCCACCAGCTCCGACACCCAGCCAATGCCGGAGATCATCGGCTCGTCCCATTCCTCGAAATAGACTCGTGGCCGTCGCGGCAGCAGCGCGGCGCGCTCACGTGTTTGCGAAAGCCGCTGCTCCAGCGTGCGCGCCAATGCGTCGGCCTTTGCCCCCGCGCCGGCCAAAGCGCCGAGCGTGCGGATCATCGCGAAAATCCCGGCGATGTTGCGCTGGTTGAACGCATGCACCGCGACGCCGTGGCGGATCAGCTCGGCTGCGATGTCGGCTTGCAGATCGGAGAACGTCAGCACCAGGTCGGGATCGAGCGCCAGGATTTTCGGCACGTCGGCGCTGATGAAAGCCGACACCCGCGGCTTCTCCCGCCGCACCCGAGGCGGGCGCACCGCATAGCCCGACACCCCCGCGATGCGGCGGTCCTCGCCGAGGAGATAGAGCGTCTCCGCGGTTTCTTCGGTCAGGCAGACAAGTCGGTCGTACATGGCGGCATCATACACCGCCGTTATGTTGATGGACCGTCAGACCTGCGCTTCGTCCAGCAACTCCAGTCCGCCGGACGCAGCGACCCGGCCGTCCTCGATCCGCACCACCTGGGAGCACAGCCGCTGAATCTCACCGGCCTGATGGCTGACGTAGATCATCGGCACCTTGGCCTCGTCGCGCAGCCGCGCCAGATACGGCAGGATTTCGAGCTTGCGCGCGCGGTCGAGCGAGGCGAGCGGCTCGTCGAGCAGCAGCAGCCGGGGCTTCATCAACAGCGCGCGGCCGATCGCCACCCGCTGGCGCTCGCCGCCGGAGAGGCGCCCGGGCCGGCGCGTCAGCAGCGCGCCGATGTCGAGCAGCTCCACGATCCGTTCGCACCCGGCCGGATCGGCCGGCAGCCCGCTCATCCAGCGGCCGTAATCGAGATTGCGCGCCACCGTCATGTGCGGAAACAGCCGGCCCTCCTGGAACACGGTGCCGATGCGGCGGCGATGCGCCGGGACGTTGACGCGGGCGGCGCTGTCGAACAGCACCGTATCGTCCAGCGCGATGCGGCCGCGGTCCGGCGCGAGCAATCCGCCGATCATGCCGACCAGCGAACTCTTGCCTGCGCCGGAGGGGCCGAACAGCGCGGTTGCGCCGCCGGCGGCTTCGAATTTCACGGCGATGGTGAACTCGCCCAGCCGCTTTTCCACATCGACCGAAAGCATGCTGTTGTTCGGGATCATGCTCAATCCCCGTGGTAGCGCATGCCGGCGCGGCGGGCGAACCACTCCGACGCGATCAGCGCTGCCAGCGCGATGACGATGGCGATGATGACGAGGCGCCCCGCCGCGGCGTCGCCGCCGGGCACCTGCGTCAGCGTGTAGATCGCCGCCGACAGGGTCTGCGTTTCGCCGGGGATGTTGGAGACGAACGTGATCGTGGCGCCGAACTCGCCCAGCGCCTTGGCGAAGGCGAGCACCGTGCCGGCGATAACGCCCGGGAGCGCCAGCGGCAGCGTCACCGTGAGGAACGTCCACGCGCCGGTGGCGCCGAGCGTTGAGGCTGCATCCTCCAGACGGCGGTCGATCGACTCGAACGACAGCCGGATCGCGCGCACCAGCAGCGGGAATGCCATCACGCCGCAGGCAAGCGCCGCGCCGGTCCAGCGGAAAGAGAACACGATGCCGATGTCGGCGAGGAAGGAGCCAAGCGCACCTTTCCGTCCGAACGCGATCAGCAGCAGGTAGCCGGTCACCACCGGCGGCAGCACCAGCGGCAGGTGCACCACGCCGTCGAGCAGCGCCTTGCCCCAGAAGTCCTTGCGCGCCAGCAGCCAGGCGATGGCGATGCCGAACGGCAGCGACACCAGCGTCGCCACGATGGCGATGCGCAGCGACAGTTCAACCGCCGTCCATTCTTCGGGGGTAAGATTAAACACGGGCTGTGCAATGCATTAGGTCGACGGCTTGGCCGGCAGGAATGTGAAACCGTATTTCTCGAAGATGGCCTTCGCCTCGTTCGAGCGGATGAAGGCGAGATATTTCGTGGCGTCGGGCTTTGCGCCGGCCGTCAGCGCCACCGGATAGACGATCGCCGGATGCGAGTGCTCCGGGAACCGGCCGACGATCTTTACGTTCGGTTCGACCTTGGCGTCGGTCTCGTAGACGATGCCGAGCACCGCCTCGCCGCGGCCCACCAGGGTCAGCGCCGCGCGCACGTTCTCCGCCATGGCGAACTTCGGCTCGGCCGCTGTCCATGCGCCGAGCTTTTCCAGCGCCGCCTTGGCGTATTTTCCGACCGGAACAGCGCGCACATCGCCGGTGGCGATGCGGCCATCGCCCGCGAGCTTGGCGAGGTCGAAGCCCTGGCCGATGGTCACGTCGCCGATCTTGGAATCCTTCGGCGCGATCAGCACGAGCAGGTTGCCCAACAGGTTGGCGCGGGTGTCCTCCTTGATCAGCTTCTTGCCCGCGACGTAGTCCATCCATTCGAGATCGGCCGAGGCGAACAGGTCGGCCGGCGCACCGGACTCGATCTGCTTCGCCAGCGCCGACGAAGCCGCGAAGCTCGTCACCACTTTGATATTCGGATTGGCCTTGGTGAAGGCCGCGTTGATGTCGTCCACCGCGTTCTTCATCGACGCGGCGGCGAAAGTGGTGAGCGTGATGCTCTGGGCGCGCGCTGGCAGCGCGGCGAGCGAGACCGCTAACACGAGCGTGGCCAGCGTAAGGATGCGTTTCAGCATGGCGGTTCTCCGCGGCGCGATGGCGCCGAGTCAGGGATCGGGTCGGTGGATCGACCTGTCGGAATCGCCGTTCCGGACTGGGGCAGCGCGCGTGCAGCGCGCCGCTGGACTGTGTGTTGTCTAGCAAGTCCCGGCCGGTCTGTCACCGGGGGCGCAAATGCAGCCCGGTGCAGGGCGGTGCAGGTGAAATCGGAGCAGCCAAAACGCCGCGCTGCAAACATTTGGTGCACGGGACTGTTCGATGTAAGCCGGACCGATGCCGCCGGAAACCTCCGCCCTTCAGATGATCCTGACCGCCGACCCGACGCTGTGGGCGATCGTTCGGTTGTCGCTGATTGTCAGCCTGAGCGCGGTGGTTCTTGCCGCGCTGATCGGCATACCGCTCGGCGCGTTCGTGGCGCTGACCCGCTTTCGCGGACGCGAGGGCTTCATCGTGCTGCTGAATGCGCTGATGGGTTTGCCGCCGGTCGTTGTCGGGCTTGCGGTCTATCTGCTGCTGTCGCGCGCCGGCCCGCTTGGGCCGCTGGGGCTGTTGTTCACGCCCGCGGCGATGGTGGTGGCGCAGACCGTTCTGGTGACGCCGATCATCGCGGCGCTGTCGCGGCAGACCATCGAGGATTTGTGGACCGAGTACCGAGACGAACTGACAGCGATGGATGTGGGACCGTTCGCGCGCGTGGCCACGCTGATCTGGGACGGGCGCTTCAGTCTCGTCGTTGCGCTGCTCGCGGGCTTTGGCCGCGCGGCGGCTGAGGTCGGCGCCATCATCATCGTCGGCGGCAACATCGACGGCTTCACCCGCACCATGACCACCGCCATCGCGCTGGAAACCTCCAAAGGCGATCTGCCGCTGGCGATCGGGCTCGGCGTTGTGCTGATCGGCATCGTCATCATCATCAATGCGCTCGCGTGGATGCTGCGGCGGGCCGGCGAACGGATGGCGGGTTAGCCATGCGCGCGCAGCCCGCCGATCTGCCGATCCAGTTCGAAAGCGTGACGGTCAGCGCCGGCGCGGTGAACATCCTCGATGGCCTGTCGCTGGTTATTGGCGCCGGGGCGCCGACGATGGTGATCGGCCCCAATGGCGCCGGCAAGACCACGCTGCTGCGCGTGGCGATGGGCCTGATTGCTCCGTCGCGCGGTGTGGTGACCTGGGACGGTGTCGCCGCTGTGCCGCCGGCCCGGCGCGCGATCGTGTTTCAGCGCCCGGCCATGCTTCGGCGCAGCGCCGCCGACAACATCCGCTATGCGTTGAACGCCGCCGGTATTCCGCGCGGGCGGCACGACGCGCGGATTGGCGAGTTGCTGGCGCTGGTCGGCCTCGACGCTTTTGGCACACGCCCGGCGCGGCGATTGTCCGGCGGCGAACAGCAACGGCTTGCGCTGGCCCGCGCGCTGGCGCGCGACCCGTCGGTGCTGTTTCTCGACGAGCCGACAGCGAGTCTCGATCCCGCCGCCACCAAGGCGGTCGAGGACATTGTCCGCGCCGTCGCCGCGCGCGGCATCAAGGTGGTGATGGCGACTCACGATCTCGGCGAGGCGCGGCGGCTCGCCGGCGATGTCGTAGTTTTGCATCGCGGGCGCGTGGTCGAAAACTCACCGGCCGATGAATTCTTTCGTTCACCGCGGACCGCCGAGGCGAGGACGTTCCTCGCCGGCGATCTGCTGCTTTAGGCCCACCCCGGATTGGAGAAGCCGATGCTGTCTCGCCGTTTGTTGCTCGCGCTTGCCGCACTCTTAATCGCTTCGCCGGCCGTCGCCCAGGACAAATCCATCGTCGTCGCCTCCACCACATCGACGCAGGATTCCGGCCTGTTCGGCCATCTGCTGCCGATTTTCAAGCAGAAGACAGGCATCGACGTGAAGGTCGTCGCCCAGGGCACCGGTCAGGCGCTCGACACCGGCCGGCGCGGCGACGCCGATGTGGTGTTGGTGCATGCTAAATCCGCCGAGGAGAAATTCATGTCGGAGGGCTTCGGCGTGAAGCGTTATCCGGTCATGTACAACGACTTCGTCCTGATCGGGCCGATGAGCGATCCGGCTGGCATCAAGGGCAGCAAGGACATCGTCGCCGCGCTCAAGGCGATCAAGGCGAAGTCCGCGCCGTTCATCTCGCGCGGCGACAAGAGCGGCACCCACATTGCCGAGATCAATCTCTGGAAGGCCGCCGGCATCGACATCGAGAAGGAGATGTCCGCGAAGACCTTGGGCGACTGGTACAAGGCGATCGGGCAGGGCATGGGCGCTGCGCTCAATACCGCGTCGGCGTCGAACGCCTATGTGCTGACCGACCGGGGCACCTGGCTTGCGTTCAAGAATCGCGGCGAACTGGGCATCGCGGTCGAGGGCGACAAGCAGTTGTTCAATCAGTACGGCGTCATGCTGGTCAATCCGGCCAAGCATGCATCCGTGAAGAAGGAACTGGGTCAGCTGTTCGTCGATTGGCTCGTTTCGCCGGAAGGCCAGAGCGCGATCGCCGGCTACAAGATCGGCGGCGAGCAGTTGTTCTATCCGAACGCCGGCGATACGGGGGCTTGAGACGTACCCGGCGCGGCGTGCTGTGATTCCGCTACGGTTCTGCGGCGCTCACAAAACAACGGTCGTCATGCCCGGGCTTGACCCGGGCATCCATCCTTTTGGTGAAGAAGCAGGATCGCCGGGTCAGGCCCGGCGATGACGGTGGTGTTCGCCGGTACCGCCGCTAAA
>JAPLPD010000044.1 GCA_026400395.1 Alphaproteobacteria bacterium
CGGTCAGAATTTTGGCTTTCGCTTCTGCGTCATCATTGGCGATCACCATATGGTCGGCACCGAGCGCATCACCGGTGAAGGCGAGGCGATCCTCGCGCGTATCCATCACGGTGACATTCGCGCCCCGCGCTTTGGCGAAGATGACGGCCGACATACCGATGGGGCCCGCACCCGCGACCAGCACACGGTCTTGCGCAGTAACGCCGCCGCGCTTTACGCCATGTGCGCCAATGGCTAGAAATTCGATCATAGCTGCATCGTCGAGCGATGCTGCGCCAGCCGATATCACATTGGAAGTTGGCACGCAGAGAAATTCCGCCATACCACCATCCCGATGCACGCCAAGCACCGCAATGTTCTGACAGGCGTTGGTGACGCCACGCCTACAGCCTATGCATTTGCCGCAAGACAGATAAGGCACGATATAAACGTTCTGGCCATGCGTCAGACCGCTTCCGGCAGGTGCGCTCTCGACCGTACCGGAAAGCTCATGACCCATCACGCGGGGATATTCCAGAAAAGGATGCTTGCCCTGAAAAATGTGAAAATCGGTACCGCAGACACCGACACGGCGGATTCGCACGAGAGCCTCGCCTTCAATCGGCACCGGCTCTGGACGACTGATCACGGACAGCCGGCCCGGCTCTTCACAGATCAAGGCTTTCATTCATTGGGCCTTTCTATCTCGGAAAAAAATGCGGCTCGGCACATTGCCGAGCCGCCGTGACTTTTACTTAGGCATTTCGACAGGCAGCGAAACTCCGTTGTATTTGGTATAGATTGCATTGAGCTTGCCGTTGGCAAGGTTCTTCGCAACCCAATCGTTCAGCACTCCCCGCAATGCATCTTCGTTCTTGCGGATTCCAATCGCATAGGGGTTGGTCTTGAGAACCAGTTTCACTTCGAGCGGGTTGCTTGTTCGACGTGCATTCACCGCCGCCATCGTCTGCGGCGAAGATGCCATGACATCGACCTGCCCGGAAATCAAAGCCGTGATCAGCGTCGCATCATCGTCGTAGCGTACCATCTCTGCGCCTTGTGCCTGCTCGGTCGCTTCCTTGTCGTTGGTGGTGCCGCGAGTCGTGCCGAGCCGCATTCCTGCTAGATCCTTGAGGCTCGTGATCTTCGTTCCTTTCGGTGCGGCGATCACTATCTGGATAACCCCGTAAGGAATGGAGAAGTCGATGACCTTCTTGCGCTCTTCATTGATGCTGAACGACGCCATGACGAGATCAGCCTTGCCAGTCAAAAGAAACGGCACACGGTTGGGGCTCGTAACCTGAACGACTTCGAGCGGCAGACCGAGATCCGCAGCGAGAAGCCTTGCGCTTTCAACATCCGAGCCTGTCGGCTGCATGTTGGCGTCGTTCATTCCGAACGGCGGAGAGCCAAGATCGAGCGCGACGAGCAGCTTGCCGCGCTTTTTGATCTCGTCGAGTGTGTCGGAGAAAGCCGGAACGGTGAAACCACCCAGCACGCTCATGCCGACAATGAAACCGGCTGCGCCCGCGAGAAAATGCCTTCTAGTCATTTGCTTCATCCCCTTTTCAGTTGTGGACTACATTGCCCTGACAGCCGCCGAAGCGGTTATCAGGGTCCGATCGCTTGAGACGCCGCCGACAAAGTTGCGGAGTTCAAGCGTCTTCGGTTGGTCGAGCATCGTGGCTGGTCCGGTTTCCCAGACTTTGCCCTGATGCATGTAGATGACTTTGGAAGCGACCTTTCGTGCGAAGGCCATCTCGTGCGTGACCAGGATCATGGTCATGCCGCCGCGCGCCAGATCCTCCATCACTTTCAGCACTTCGCCAG
>JAPLPD010000011.1 GCA_026400395.1 Alphaproteobacteria bacterium
CTCCGCCCCTCGGTATTGAGGAATACGGCGCGCGACCTTCGTTGTATTTTTGAGGCGCGCGTTCCGAGGTACAGCATGTCGGTGGAATCCGCTCGACGCGGTCGCGTCGCGATGCACAACAACAACAAGCTCAAGCTCGGCTTGTTCGGTTCCAATTGCTCAAGTGGTCGCTTCGTAACGGCCGTTCCAGAACGTTGGTCCGGTACTTGGGACGACAATCTCCGCCTCGCTAGAATGGCGGACGGCTACGGTCTCGACTTTCTATTGCCAGTTGCACGCTGGCGGGCCTATGGCGATCAAGGTGATTACCAGGCGTCGACGCTTGAGACACTGACGTGGGCGGCGGGCTTACTTGCCGCAACGGAACACATCACAGTGTTTGGCACGGTGCATGCCCCTCTATTCAATCCCATCCTGGCAGCAAAACAGATGGTAACGGCCGACCAGATCGGCCACGGCCGTTTTGGTCTTAATCTCGTGGTCGGTTGGAACGAGGGCGAATTCCGGATGTTCGGCGTGGGTCAGCGCGAGCATCAAGGACGATACGAATATGCGCAAGAATGGATCGACGCCGTCAAGAAAATTTGGTCACCGACCGAGATTTTTGATTTCGACGGGACGTTTGTGAAGTTGGCCGGCGTCCGATCTCACCCCAAGCCATTTGAGCACACCTTCCCCGTGATCATGAACGCGGGACAATCTGACGTTGGACGCAATTTTGCGGCTCGCAATTGTGATGCATTCTTCAATGTGGCTGGAACCACGATTGAGGAGCAAGCGGAAGCTGTCCAGGTAGCAAAACGCGACGCCCAAGCAATCGGAAAGGCACTCGACGTTTACACCATTGGCGTCGCTTGCTGCCGTCGAACTCAAAAAGAGGCGGAAGAATATTACCACTATGCCATGGTGGAAAACGCCGACTGGGTCTCGGTCGAGGAAATTCTCGCGACTCGAAATATAACCCGCGCCTCGATGACTCCTGAGCAATTCGAGGCCGTGCGTCACGAATACACAAAAGGATTGGGCGGGTGGCAGCTGGTCGGCAGCCCGGATCGCGTTGCTGCGGAATTAGGACGGCTTGCCTCAGCGGGCCTAAGCGGCATCGGGATGTCGATCGTGAACTACGCCGAAGAGCTGCCCTTCTTCTGTGAAGAGGTCTTACCACGCTTGGAGAAGATGGGGCTGCGGGAAAAATTCCGGAGCGAACAGTCGTGATTGGAGCATAGGCACGTGAACAAGATAACCCGTTGCTCGTTGGGCACAGTCGTATTGTCAGCTGCTGTGATGGTGCCGCTCATTGACGCTTGGGCACAGCAATATCCGTCGCAAGACATTCGCGTTATCTGTCCCTACCCGGCCGGAAGCGGCGCAGATGTGCTGGTACGCTATTTTGCGGAGAAACTCCGCGAAAAATCAGGTCGCACTTTGATCGTAGAAAATAAGGCCGGCGCCGCCGGCAATATCGGTACTGAATATACGGCGCGCGCCAAGCCTGATGGTCACACCATTCTCATTCATGCAGGCAACGC
>JAPLPD010000117.1 GCA_026400395.1 Alphaproteobacteria bacterium
GGCCGGGAATCTACAACCACTGGCTCAAGCTGCGCGATCGCGGCTTCAAGAAGCTGCCCTGCGCGGTCGTGCTCGGCGCGCCGCCGGTGGTCACCTTCGCGTCGGTGCAGAAGCTGCCGGAGACGCTCGACGAGTTGCATGTGGCCGGTGCGCTGGTCGGCGCACCGATCAACGTGGTGAAGGCCAGGACCGTCGATCTGCTGGTGCCGGCCGAGGCCGAGATCGTCATCGAAGGTTTCATCGACACTGAGTTCCTGGAGCCCGAGGCGCCGTTCGGCGAGTCGCACGGGCACGTCAACCTGCAGGAATTCAACGCCTACATGGACGTGACCGCCATCACCCGGCGGAAGGACGCCATTCTGACGTCGATCATCTCGCAGGTGACCCCGTCGGAATCGAGTCTGATCAAGCTGATCGGCATGGAGCCGCTGTTCCTCAACTTCCTGCGCAACACGCTCGGCATCAAGGGCATCAAGAAAGTGTCGATGCACGAGCCGCTGACCAACATCCGCAAGGTCATCGCCATCGTCTGCGAGCGCGACATGCCGACGACCGAGGTGTGGCGGGCGATGTACGGCGCCGCCGTGCTGCATCGCGCCGCCGGCAAGTTCGTCATCGCCATCAACGAGGACATCGACCCGACCAACGCCGACGCGCTGCTGTGGGCCATGTCGTACCGCGCCAACGCCAACCTCGATATGCATGTGCTGCCGCACCGCGATCAGGGCCACGGCCCGCGCAGCCTGCGGAATGGCGGCGAGGACGCGTCAGTGCTGATCGACGCCACCCTGAAGGAAGATTTTCCGCCGATCTCGCTGCCCAAGCGCGAATACATGGAGCGGGCGAAGGTGATCTGGGAGGAACTCGGGTTGCCCAAGCTCAAGCCGGAATCGCCGTGGTTCGGCTACTCGCTCGGCGAATGGAGCCAGGAGTTCGACGCCATGGCCGAACGCGCGGCCGCAGGCGACTATCTCGACAACGGCGAGTCGCTGGAGCAACGCCGCCGCAGCGACATCGGGATGAACACCGAGGTCCGCCGCGTCGACGAGTCGAAGCCGAAACCGCCGCGGTCTAAATCGCCGCGCTGACGTGTGGCCGGTTCGCCGCTGCATGTCGCGAAAATCCAGACGGGGCCTAGATTCTCCTTGACCCCCCTGCCGCGCCGCCCGCATCCTCGAATTCAGAGTTGAGTGCGGGGGTCAGTGCATGGGCGTGGTCGGCTATCGTTGCCCGACATCGGGCGAGGACGTGACGACATCGATCGAAGCCAGCAAGGATACGCTGGTGAAGATGCGCGCCATGGACCTCACGATCTGGGTGTGGTGCCCGCACTGCATGGCGGGCCATCAGATTGCACCGGCCGAGGCCCGGCTGGAAGGCCAGATCATCGAAGGCGAAATCCAGACCCTGTTCGGCACCCCGTCGCTCGCCGACGTCTGAGCGCCGCGAGCTTGGGCGAGGCACGCCGTTCAAAGGACTGCTCGGCTTGCAAGGCTGACGGATAGAATTTCGGCCATTGGCCGATCCGGCTGACGCCGCGCGCCATTTGCGCGACCGGCTGTGGCGTTCGGGGGAGTGGTTCATTGCGCCAGCTGATGGCCCTGGCCTTCGGGCTCGCCGTGCTGTTCGGGGCTCCGCTGCGGGCCGCCGAACCGGCCGGCTGCGCGCCCGTGCCGCTCGGCACCGCGCAGGTCTGTTCGGTGGCGGACGGCCGCACGGTGCAACTCGTGGATGGCCGCGAGGTGCGGCTCGGCGGCATCGAGGTGCCGGCATCTGCGAAAGCTGCATTGGAAGGGCTGGTCGGCGGGCGGGAGATCGCCCTGTGGCGGCTCGGCGCCGACAACGACCGCTACGGCCGGGTGGTGGCTCTCGCCGCCATGACACCCGGCGGGCCGGACCAGTCCATCCAGAAAGTCCTGCTGGAGCAGGGACAGGCGCGGGTTGCAGCCCATACCGGAGAGTCCGGCTGCGCCGCAGGGCTGCTGCGCGCCGAACGCAGCGCCCGGACCGCCGGACTTGGCCTTTGGGCGGACCCATATTATGTGATGAAAAATGCCGGGGATCCTGCGGAAATCCTGGCAATTCGGGGCCGTTTTGCCGTGGTTGAGGGTAAAGTTCTGTCGGTACGTGAAAGCGGGGGCCTGATTTACGTGAATTTCGGCCGCCGCTGGACCGAGGACTTCACCGTCACCGTGCCCAAGCGCCTGGAGCGCAACTTCACAGCCGCCGGCCTGCCGTTAAAGAAGCTGGCGGGCCAGCATGTTAGGGTGCGGGGCTTAATCGAGGAGCGCGGCGGCCCGTGGATCGAGGCGGCGCGCCCCGAGCAGATCGAGATCGCGGAGCGCGGTCATGAGTGAGGCGCGAACAGCCGGTGTTCGGCTGCGAGCTGGCGTTTTGTCGCGGTGGATGACCGCAAGCATCGTGCTGAGCATTCTGCTCAGCGCGTGTTCGAACGCGAACATTCGCGGCATCGGCGCCGACCTCCCGGCCACGCCGGTTCCGGAGCGGCAGCGGCTGCTCTCGGCGTCGGAACAGCGCGAGCACCTCCGAATCCTGGCGGCCTACGGCGGCGTGTACCGCGAACCACGGCTTCAGGAGATGATGGAGAAGACCGTCGATAAGCTCGTCGCCGCCTCCGAGCGGCCGGAGCAGAAGTATGAGGTCACCATCCTCAACTCGCCGGCGGTCAACGCCTTCGCCTTGCCGAACGGCGAGCTCTACGTCACCCGCGGACTGATCGCACTGGCCAACGACAACTCCGAACTCGCCTCGGTGCTGGCGCATGAGATGGCGCATGTCATCGCCCGCCACGCCGCGATCCGCGAGGACCAGGCGCGGCAGGCGGCGCTGGTCAACCGCGTCGCCACCGACCTGCTCAGCGACCCGCAACTCGGCGCACTCGCCCTGGCCAAGTCAAAGATCGCACTCGCCAACTTCTCCCGCGCCCAGGAGTTCGAGGCCGACGGCATCGGCGTCGGCATCGCCGCGCGCGCCGGCTACGATCCCTACGGCGCCGAGCGCTTCCTCAATTCGATGGGACAGAACGCGCACCTCAAGGTGCAGCGCGGCAGCATCGACCCGCGCGCGCCGGACTTCCTGTCGTCGCATCCGGCGACGCCCGAGCGCGTCAGCAACGCGGTGGTCAATGCGCGGCAGTTCACCGGCCCCGGCTCGGGTGCGCGCGACAAGTCGGAGTATCTCGGCGTTCTCGATGGCATGGTGTTCGGCGAGGATCCGAGCGAAGGCTTCGTGCGCGGCCGGCGCTTCCTGCATCCGAAGCTCGGCTTCACCTTCACGGCGCCGGACGGCTTCCAGCTCGACAACACCGCCCAGGCGGTGTTCGGCGTGAAGGACTCCGGCGCCCAGGCGCTGCGCCTCGACGTGGCGCAAGTGCCGGCCGACCAGCCGCTGCCGGAGTATCTGAAGTCCGGCTGGATCGAGAACATCGACGAAAAGAGCATCGAGGAGATGCAGGCCGGCGGCTTCCCCGCCGCGACCGCGACGGCCAAGGGCGAGCAGTGGACGTTCCGGCTCTATGTGGTGCGCTTCGGCAGTGACGTCTATCGCATCATCTTCGCCGCGAAGAACCGCACCGAGGCGGTCGATAAGAGCTTCCGCGATTCGATCGCCACGTTCCGGCGGATGACGGTGCAGGAGATCGCCGGCGCCCAGCCGCTGAAGCTGAAGGTCGTGCAGGTCAAGCCCGGCGACACGGTGGAGAAATTCGCGCGGCGCATGGCGGTCAGCGACCGCCACGCCGAGCGCTTCCGCGTGCTGAACGGCCTCGGCGAGAAGGACCGGCCGAAGCCGGGGAGCCTGGTGAAGATGGTGGTGGAGTAGTTCAGCGCGAAAAGTCGATGTCGTCCTGCAATGCGACTTTCTCAAAATCGTCGATCAAGACTTCAACAGTGACGCGCCATCGGCCGTTCAATGGGACTGCCAGCCCTTCGACTCGCCAGGATGTCTCCGCAACGTATGCCGCCGACACCCGCGATGGCTCAATTCCGGCGTCGGGCTTCGAGAGAACAAGCGTGACTTCCTTCGCCGTCAGCGGTGCGAAATTGCCGTCCCAGACGGCGATGGTCACCGTCCGAGTGCCCGCGCGGGCCGGTTCAAACCTCAAATCGGCCATCGCGCGGCCAGCGTGTATGTGCGCCTGCACCGGGCTCTCAGCCAAGGCTCGAACGATTCGCGGCGGCGGCGTGAACCGCCACAAGGCGACCAAACCCAGGATCGCGACAGCAATTGCGATCTCAGTCTTGATCGAACGCGACAAGTGCGCCGATGCTTCCGGATCGCCGCCGGCGATCCGTGGCGTCAGCACATACCGATTGAAACCGCCGATCGCCAGCAACAGCGCAACGGCGGCAAGCTTGCCGAGCAGGATCAGACCGTAGCTTGCTGTCCAGAGTGCATCGAGCGAACCGAGTTGAATGACCGCCAATCCCAGCCCGGTCACGATCAGCACCGCGAATGCAGCTGGAATCACACGGGAAAAACGTGCCAGCTCTCTGCGGAGGCGATCGCCTGCGCCCAGCGCAACCGCAAGTGGCATCAGCGCGCCAAGCCAGAACGCAACCGAAGCACCGTGGAGAAACACCGTTGGTCTGGTCAAAAGCTCGGGCCCGGCGGATGCCGCATGACCGCTAACAGCGAGCGCGGCGCCGACCCCGGCGAGCGAGAGCGACGCCCGCAGGCGTCCCCGCGAGTGTCCGTGAAGAACGGACAGCGCGAGAACGAAGCTCGCAGCCGCGACGCATGCGGTCGCGCCGTAGGATGTCGAAAAGCCGGTCACCCAGAGATGGGTCCGGCGGAGTTCCGACAGCGGCAAGCCCATAGCGTCCACGCCTTGCAATCCGGCGGATACGATGGCCGCGACCAAGCCGCATTGCAGCAACGCGGAGAGCAAACCCCGTTGGAACTCCGGCAGCGGCGCGTCTGCGATCCAGGCGTTGTAGAAAACGCCACCGATTCCGAACATCAATCCGATTGCGAGAACCAGCTTGCCGAGCCAGATCGCGGCTTGCAGTCTGCTATCGGCGCCGAACGGCGATCCCATCGGCGGCTCCGCACTGGGTTCGAAGACCGAGAACGTGAGCGCTCCGCCCACCGGATGGCTATCGGCGGATATCACGCGCCAACTCAACAAATGAGTGCCGCGCGATAATGTCCCCGGCAGCCCAATCGTCATAACCTGGTCGGCCGACACCACCTCGCTGAGGTCGATCGGCTGCCCGCCAGGACCGACCAGCCGAAGCACCAGCGGCGACACCGGTTCGTTGAAGATCAGCTTGACGACCTTCGGCGGCTGCGCGACCACGGCCCGATCGATAGGCACGCTTGCAACCAGCGTGGCGTGTCCCCATGCCGCCGGCGCAACGGCCAGCAGGCCAAGACAACCCAAAACGATGGCAAGCCCTCGCACCCGTCAACTGCGCTGGCGAGAGGTCACGGTCGCCGCGCCGGCAAAAGCTTCAAACCCGGCGCCGGCTCTGGCAACTCCGATGCGGGCTTGCCTGCTTCGGGAATTTCGATCCAGCGATGCACGCCCTTTTCGCATTCCTGCACAACCGGAAAGTACAGCATCCGATCCGGGACGAGTTCATCGGTGAGACGGCCGGTCCACGTCACCTCGCGGACACCTTCCGAAACGCTACTGTGAAACATCTTGTACGATTTTTCGTACTTGGCTTTGACAGCCTCGATCTGCTAGCCGGGTTTCGGCATCGGCTTCACACCGATAACGCCGTCCGGGATTCTCACGCGCACCTTCAGCGTCGGAGAATCGCCACAGCCATGCGGAACCCGAAACGTCGCCTTGTAGGACGATCCAACGGGAGCCTCACGCTGTTCAAGCGTGACGTGACCACGCGCCGGACTGACGGTCAAAATGGCCAGCCCGAACGCAGTGGAGTGAAACAAGGCCCGAACAGTCATGGTCGACTCCCGTTGATGTGTCATCGTGCAATCACTAGTGGTGTGGATGGTGTTGCGGCGGATGCTGGCCAACCGCATCCATCATCACCAGACCTTCGAACTTTGAAAACAATGCAAGCCGCGCTGGCGCGAGCTTGCCCTCGGATTCAGCGAGGCGAGCCGCCAGCGTCCGCGCGGCGTCGATCGGCAAGCCGACGTTGGCCAGGGTGTCTGCCGACTTCAGATCGTCGCCGCTGCAAAGCACGAGCTGCCACTCGCGCCCCTTCCGCCGCAACAGCGCCCGGCCGCCCATATCGCCTTGGGTCCAACCGGCGATGGAGTGCTCGCCGGCAATCGCAACCGGATCGACGACAAGCCGGGATTCCGGCTTGTCGAAGGTCGCTTTGAGCAGGCTCCGGATCGTATCCTCGTCCGGGCCGGCGACAGCCGGCCCGAGACAAAGCAGGGCGGCCGCGAAGGCCGAGAATGTCCGCTGCATGGTGCCTCCTCACATCTTCAAGCGCATGCCGGCATAGACGGCCCGGCCGTTGCCTGGGTTGAACAGCCGCGACGTGGCATTGGCGCGATCGATGATGCTGGTGCTCGCGATGTAGGACTGGTCGGACAGGTTCCGGCCTTCGATGTAGGCCGAGAAGTTCGTGCCGTTGTCGTAGACCGCCTTGAGGCCCCACAGCAGGTACGATTGCGTGTCCAGCGTGTTGGCGCTATCGACGAAGTACGACGTTGGCACCCATTCGATGTTGGGCCCGAAGGAAACGCCGCTCGGATGCTTGTACAGAAGCTCCGCGCGCATGTAGTGCGGCGGCGCACCGGGCAACCGGTTGTTGCGGAACGTCGCATCGTGGTCGTAATAAAAGTCGCTGTAGGTGTAGGCGACGTTCAGCCAGATGCGATCGGGGTCGGCGGAGCGCACCGCCAGCCCCTTCAACAGACTGACCCCTACCCCGGCCTCGACTCCCTGATGCACCGTGCGGTCGGCATTGGTCACGTTGCAGTTGCCGAACTGGTTGAAGAAGCACTGCAGTTCGTTGTGGATGTCGGCGTGGTATAACGCCAAATCCCACGAGTAGTCCGGTCGCCGGCCGCGCGTCCCGATTTCATAGGTGGTCGCGGTCTGCGCCTTGATCCTCGTGAAGTCCACAACGGCGGCCCCGCCGCCTTCGCCATAGCTCGGCACCTCCGCGCTGCGGGAGACGTTGCCGAACACCTGCCAGGTCGGGTCCACATCCCACAGCAGCCCCACTTTTGGACTCCACAGGTTGAACTCGGTGCGGCCGGGAACGTCACCGATTAAGGAGAAGTTCACCTGCTGGTTGCGAGTGGCCGACAAGAATTGCGTACCGGTAATCAGCGCCACGTTCGGAATGAAGAAGAACGAATTCTCGACATACGCCGAATAGTTCTTCGACGTCTGCTCAAGCGAATTCATCTGCGCGCCCTTCTGCCCGCCGGTGTTGACGAACCAGGTCACGTCGGCGTTTCCGTTGTTGATGTTCAGGCCGGCAATAAACCGGTTGCAAAACCCGCCCACGAAACGGTCGTCAACCGCGCGGGTAAACGCGCCGTAGCCCCTATGATGCTCGTCAAGCCACAGAAAGATCGGGTGCATCAAATGCCTGTCGACGGCGTAAAGCCCGAAATCGAACGTGGTTTCTGCCGACGCGCAGGGTCGATTTGTTGCCGATCCGCACCGTATCGATATTGCGCTGCCAATCATCGATCACGTTGGTGGCGAACGCGGTTTTCGGAGAGTTTAGTGCGCCGTCCTTGGTGACCTCACCCCGGATGCGCTGACGGACATTGTTGGCATTGACGTAGAAGCGGGTCTCGAAGTCCGGCGTGAACTGGTACCCGAAGTTGGCGCTTCCATGCTCCGCGTTGCCGTTGCTGTGCTGGCGGAAGCCGGTCTGACGCTGCGCCGATCCGGTCACGAAATAGTCGGCGGGACCGTACACACCACCCGAGCTTGCCGCGCTGCGCAGATAGCCGAAGCTGCCCGCATCGACGCGACTTTCGAACGTCCGCGCATCGCGTCCGGTTGGCATGACGAAGTTGATGGCGCCACCCAGGGAGTTGGATCCAAAGCGCAGCGCGTTGGCGCCCTTGTACACCTCGACATACCGGTAGGCGGTCGGATCGATCTCCTGAAAGTCGCCATAGCCGTCGGCTGTGTTGAGCGGAATTCCGTCCATGTAAAGCTGGACGCCACGCAGATGGAAATTCCGAGACAGGCCCGAACCCCGGATCGAAAGCCGCGCGTCGTCGCCCCATTTCGGCTGCGCCCAGACGCCGGGCACGTAGTCGACGATGTCCTTCAGGGTCTGCGCCGGGGCGTTCTTGAACTGTGTATCGGGAACGACGGCGACGGCACCGGGGGTGCGCTCAATCTCGGTCCGCGCCTGTTCCGTGGTGGGCACCGTCAAACTTGACGGCGCGGCCGTGGTGGTCGAGGACGGCGCCGGACGAGGAGCTTGATTTCCCCGGACCGTGCCGGGCCTTTTAGCCCGCGCAGGCTTTCCACCTTGAACGGTGATCTGCGGCAACGTGGTGGACTGAGCGAAGGCAACATCGGGCGACGCGGCAACGACCGCGGACGCCGCGCATAGCGCGCGGAACAAGCGTGACATGAGAACTCTCCAACAGGAACGCGATAAACCGTGAGAACAGCTTCGGTTACGCGTTCTGCGGAGGGGCTCGGCTGAGGCCCGCGCGGGCCTGATGGAAGGAAATGCAAGCGGCGACGGAGACGAACGGCGTTCGCTCCGCCGAAACGGCCTGCGGGACAGTCAGCGCGACGGGGTCGGGCAATGTCGCCGCCCCGGACGAAGCCAGTGTGCAGTTCGGTCAGTGAACCATCGGCCGGGCCGGCGCGCCTGCGCCGTCGAGCGCCGTCATGCCGTCCTGCTCGGTGCAGATCACGAAGTAGGAGCCGGCCTGCTCGCCACCCTGCTGGCCGGCCAGGGCCAGCGCCTGGGTCGCCATGCTGACGGCGAAGAAAGCCTGCAGCACAAGCGCATACGCGGCGATCAAACCGATCGCGCCGCGCCATCCACGCCGTTGCAGCGCCCCAAGCATACCCGCCCAATCCCTTGCGAGGCCAATATGCACGGGCGCGCCTAACGGGCGCAAGACTTCCGTAAGGTTAAATTTTAATTCCGTGAACACGCCCAATTTGAATCAAGTTTCCGAAACACGCGGCACGGTGTTTTCAATCCAATTTGATACATTTTTTCGCAAAGCAGGCTTCGCGACCTGCTGTCGGAAACGGCCATGGTGGACGCAACACTTTCCGCATCGACGCGCTCGGCGCTGTTCGCGCTATCGTCGATGCAGAGCCAGATCGGAGTCATGCAGAGCCGCATGGCAACGGGAAAGCGCGTCAACACGCCGACCGACAACCCGAACTCGTATTTCCTGTCGGCCGGGCTGTCGAGCCGCGCCAGCGCGATCAACGAGTTGATGAGCGGCATCACGAACACGCAAAGCGCCATGAACGCCGCCAACAACGGCATCACCGCGATCCGGGGCCTTTTGGCGGCGGCGCAGACGATCGCCAACCAGGCGCTGCAATCCTCCCAGGCGGTGGCGGTGAAGGTGAGCGGCGACAACAGTGTGCCGCTCTCCAGCAGTTCGGTGATCGCATCGACCGCCGGCAGCGTCTCGCGGCTCAAGGCCGGCGACCATGTGACGGTCGATGACGGCACCACCACGGCCACCTACACCGCGGCCAACGGCGACACCCTGCAGGCGTTCATGGACGCTGTGAACGACGCCAGCGGGTTGACCGTGACGGCCAACATCAACGCAGGCGGTCAACTGGAGCTCACCTCGACCGCTAACGTGAATATTTCCATCGGCTCGGCGCTGGGTGGCCCTGGCAGCCTGCACAACGTCCTCGGGCTTTACGCCGGGACCACCAACTTCACCGGCAATGCGGTGCGGCAGAACCTGGCCGTTCAGTTTGACAGCCTGCTGACACAGATCGACCGGATAGCCGCCGACTCCGGCTTCAACGGCTTGAACTTCCTCGCCGGGTCCTCGAGCACCGTGGCCCTGAACGAGACCGGTTCATCGAGCCTCGTCGTCAGCGGCTCGCCCGCCAGTTCGAGCGCGCTCGGCGTCGCCGCCAGCACCAACCAGTTCCAGTTCAACTCCGATATTAACACTGCCATCGGCAACATTTCCGGTGCGCTCAATTCGCTGAAGGCGATCGCGGCAAATGTCGGCTCGATGTCGGCGATCATGCAGGCCCGCGCCGACTTCAACAAATCGATGGTCAACACCCTGACGACCGGCGCCGACGCGCTGACGGCCAGCGATATGAACTCGGACAGCGCCTCCTTGCTGGCGTTGCAAACCCGGCAGCAGATTGCGATCGTGTTGCTCTCGCTGTCCACCAACGCGGAAGCCGCGACCTTGCGGCTGTTCGCTTAATGGCCACGGACGACATCATGCTCCGGTCACCCTCGCCGAACCAGCGCGCCAACCTGCGGATCGCCTCGCTCAAGGTTCTGATCGTCGACAACGAGCACTACATGCGCAAGGTGACGCGCACAATTCTGAACGCGATCGGCATCAAGACGATCCTGGAGGCGCCGGACGGCGCCGCCGGCTTCGAGCTCGCCCGCTCCAATCTGCCCGATCTGATGATCGTCGATTGGGAGATGCCGCTGATCAACGGCGCTGAACTGGTGCGGATGATCCGCACGCCCGGTGACTTTCCCGCGCCGGATACACCGATCATCGTACTAAGCGCCCACGCCGACCAAGGGCGGGTGATGGAGTCGGCGCGGGTCGGCGCCAACGAATTCGTCCGCAAGCCGGTGTCGATCAAAACGCTGTCCGACCGGATCGCTGCGGTGATCAGCCGGCCGCGCCCGACGGTTCAACTCCAAGGCTATTACGGCCCGATGCCGCGCCGTCTGGTCACGCTCGAGACCGGCGACCGCTGAGAGGGCCCGGCGGCCCATCCCCCGCGGCCGCCGGCTGATATAGGATACGGCGTCGGACCGGAGGAAACGCCTTGCCGCACCTGATGCCATCGATCGGCCGCGCCGCGCTTATCGGCCTCGCGCTCATCGGAACGGCCGGCTCCGCCGCCGCGCAGAACTGGCCGCAGCACACCGTCCGCATGATCACGCCACTCGGCCCCGGCAGCGGCATGGATGTGGCGGCGCGGGTGTTCGCCGAGCGGCTGGCGCAGAAATGGGGGCAGCCGGTGGTGGTGGAGAACCGCCAGGGCGCCGACGGGATCCTCGCGGTGCAGTCGCTGCTCGCGGACCGCGAGAACCACTCGCTGATCTTCGGTTTCGCCGGGCTGCATTCGATCAACCCGATCGTGCATAGCGACAAGCTGCCGTACGACATCCGCGATGTGGTGCCGATCGCGAGCACCATCGACGCGACGCTGGCGCTCACCGTTTCGAACACGCTCAAGGTGGATTCGCTCAGCGGCTTCGTGGCGGTCGCCAAGCAGCAGCCCGGCAGGTTGAACTGGGCGGCGACCACCGGCCTGCCGCTTTACGTGGTGGCGGCGCTGCAGAAGACCACCGGCATCGACATCACACAGATCGCCTACCGCGACTTCGGCCCGGCGTTCCAGGACTTCGCAACCGGGCGGGTGCAGCTTCTCGCCACCGGTATCAATTTGCTGCTGCCCCAGGTGGCGGCCGGACGCGGCAAGTTCCTGATGGTGACCAACACCACGCGCTCGCCGCTCGCGCCGGACGTGCCGACCCCGGCGGAGGCCGGGTTTCCCGCGCTGACCTTCAACGGCGTCAACGGCCTGTACGGCTGGCGCGACATGCCGGAGGCGCTGAAGGCCCGCATCGCCGCCGACGTGCGCGAGATCGCCACCGATCCGGCGATCGCCGAGCGGCTGAAGCCGACCGGCGCCACCATGCGCCCAGGCAACGCCGCCGAGTTCGCGGCAGCGATCGAGGAGCAGCGCGCCAAGGTGGCGACGGTCGCCCAGGCGGCTAAGTAACATCGACGCCGCCCACCGACCCCTGGCGGCAGATTGGCCATGAGGATAGTTTCGACCGTATGAGGCGCGGCGCTTTTTTTGTTGGGGGGATTTTGCAATGAAACACGTACGGGTTCAGCGCGTCGCTGCTTGCGGCTTTGCCGCCATCGCGCTGTTCGGGCTTCCCGCGATCGCCGCCGCCGCGCCGCCGAAGGAGTTGCTCGGCAAGTCGGTCGTCGTAACATGGAGCGAGCAGCGGGTGCAGCGCTTCGTCGGTGAGGCCAACTTCCGCAACGTAAACGCGAGCCACACGCTCAGCTTCTATGTCAGCGGCGCCGGGCGGGTGTTCAGCAAGTTCCAGGCATCGACCCGGCTGGGCACCGGCGCCAACGAGCAGGTCGCCGGCCAGGGCGGCAATCGCATTCCGAGCTTCAGCGGCAACCGGATGACCATGATTCAGCCCGGGCAAGGCATGGCGCGAATGATCTCGGTCGAGTTCGACTCGGGCTTCGGAAGCTGCAACGCGTCGGCCGTTCGCGGCAAGGAGGCGGGCGTTGCATCCGGCTACGGCACCAGCGTGATCAACGGCAAGCGTCTCGAGATTCAATCGGTGAACACCAGCGGCGCGTCGTGCAGCGTCAAGAGCGGCAACGTGTTCGAAGGGCAGTAGCCGCGGCCCGGCGGACGCCTCCGCTACTTTCGCAATAGGCCGCAGTAGGTCGAGGTGTCGCCTCTCCAGCAGCCGCTCTGCTGGCACGCGGTCTGGCGGGCCTGACAGGTCGAAATGCAGACCGGTATCGGCACGCGGGCGCGCTTGCCGCAGTCCGCCAGACACACATTTTTCTCGTCTTCGCATCGCATCGGAGCGGCGAGCGCCCCCGCGGCGAAGTGCACCGACGCGAACCCGGCCACCACGGCGAGGCTCGCGAACCCGCGCATGCCCGGCATCATGCTTTGAGATGTTTGCCGACGAACGCCAGCATCTTGTCGAAGGTGTCGCCGATCTTGGTCAGGTCGGGCGAGTGGCCGGGCTTGCGGTCGGTCTCGAAGTAACACTGCTCGATGGTGCCGCCGGCCTTCTTGTAGTTGGCGGCAAAGCGCGGCGCCTCGGTTTCCGTGCCTTTGTAATCCTCGTCCTTGTAGTCGTGCAGAATATCGCCACGGCCCTGATGCCAGATCGCCGGCGGCAGCGTGACCTTCTCGCCGCGTTCCAGAATTAGCATCGGGTTGCCCTCGGTCATGTTCTCCTCGCCGCCCCAGAACTGCAGGTGCTTGTCGATGATCCCAGCCGGCCATTCCGGCGGGCTGGCGAGTGCAGCTTGCCTTTTGGCGAAGCGGAAGCGCCCGAGCGGATTGATCACCGGCCACGACAGCACGGCCACCTTCACCGTGGCGTCGACCGGCGGCGAGCCGGCCGGCAGCGGAATGCTGGTGAAGCGCGGATCGTGCGGCCGCATCGCCGCGAGCATGGCGAGATGACCGCCGCTCGACTGGCCGGAGATGCCGACAAGATCGGCGCGAGTCTTGAGTTCCTTGGCGTGCAGCTTGACCCAGCGGATCGCGTAGTTGATGTCGGCCAGCGCCTTCGGATAGGCGCCCTCCTTCGCGGTGCGCCAATCGAGCGACACGATGACGATGCCGTGGCCGGCCAGGAACTCGTGACGCACCTTGTCTGAGTTGCGGTCGGCCAGGCACCACGCGCCGCCGTGCAGATCGACCAGCGCCGGGAACGGCCCCTCGCCGCGCGGCTTGTAGACCTTCGCCAGCAGCGGCTTGTCGCCGTGCCGCAGGTACTCGATGTCCTCCACGTCGAATTCGTGGGTCCGGGCGGCGGCGGCTTTCGCATCCATGATGGCACTCGCGGCGGGTTGTGGGTGTGCCCGATTGTCGCGCAAATCGCGCATCCGGACAACCGGCACCATTTCTTGGATTCGCGGGCGTTGTTCTCAACCCAAAAAATGCTTAGCGTCCGTCCAGACTGAAAAAGAAGCCTGAGGAAACGCCATGTCAGCCAAGTCGCCGCTGCTCGCATCATTTTTTGCCGCCGCCATTGCCCTGCTCGCCGCGCCGCTGATGACTGCGCCCGCGCAGGCGCAGGCGCAGAACTGGCCGACGCGGCCAGTGAAATTCATCGTGCCGTTCGGCCCCGGCGCTGGCGCCGACATCGGCGGCCGGCTGTTCGCCGAGAAGCTGACCCAGAGGTGGGGCCAGCCGGTGGTGATCGAGAACAAGCCCGGCGGCGACAGCATCGTGGCGATCCAGGCGTTCCTGTCAGCCAACGACGACCATGTGTTGCTGTTCGGACCGTCGGGCAACTTCACGGTTCATCCGTTCAACTACAGCAAACTGCCTTACAACCCGGCCGATCTGGTGCCGATCGCTCGCGCTTCGACCACACTGATCGCCGCGGCGGTTAAGGCCGAGGCCCCCTACAGCAACGTCAAGGAGTTCACCGCGGCGGTGCGCGCCAATCCGGGCAAATACAATTACGGCGCGGTGCCGGGCATCACCGAGTTCATCTTCTGGGGCTACGCCTATCACGAGAAGCTCGATATCGCGCAGGTGCCCTACCGCGACATCAACGTGGCGCCGGTCGATCTCAGCGAGGGCCGCATCCAGGCGGTGATGGCGTCCTATGCGATCCTGCAGCCGCAGGTCACGGCCGGCCGCATCAAGCTGTTCGTGGTGAACAACAAGACCCGCATTTCACCGGCGCCGGACATGCCGACCGCGCGCGAGCAGGGTTTTCCGTCGCTCGAGATGGAAGGTCTGGTCGGCCTGTTTGGTCTGAAGTCGATGTCGGACGATCTCAAGGAGAAAATCGCCGCCGACTTCCGCGCCGTAGCCGCGGACGGCAGCATCGCCGAGCGGCTGAAATCGACCGGTCAGGCCATCAACCTCGGCGGGCCGAAGGAGTTCGTCGAGTCGATCAACGAGCAGCGCAACACCGTTGGCGCGACCGCGAAGGCGATCGACTACAAGCCGAAGAACTAGAACCATCGTTCGTCATGTCCGGCCTTGTCCCGGGCGTCCACGCCTTCCGACTTCCAAGCGAGGCGTGGATGGCCGGGACAAGCCCGGCCATGGCATGGGTTAGGTTTTGTCATGGCCGCAAGAAATATCCTCTTTGCCTTTATCGCCGCACTCGCACTCGGCGTCACCCCCGCGATCGCGCAATCCTATCCGTCGCGGGTGATCAAGCTCGTGGTGCCGTTCACGGCCGGCTCACCGAACGACGTGATGGCGCGGCTGCTGACCCAGCATCTCGGGCCGCGGCTCGGGCAACCGGTCGTCATCGACAACAAGCCCGGCGGCGGCACCACCATCGGCAGCAAAATGGCAGCGGCGGCCGAGCCGGACGGCTACACGCTGCTGTTCATCAGTTCGGCGATCGTGACCGATCCGGCAATGAAGGGCGCCACCTACGATCCGCTCACCGACTTCGCGCCGGTCGCGACGGTGAACACCACGGCATGGCTGATCGCGATCCCCCCGTTGCGGAATCCGGTGCAACGCGGACACCGATTCCAGCGCAAGGCGGACAGCAATCCGGTGATTGCGGACAGCAGGTGAAGGCGGCGTAGAGCGCGCTCCCGTCGACAGTCGAATCAGCCGATCGGTCTTCCTGGCAAGCAGGAGGTAACCGATGCCGGCGGAGAGATTGTCGATGAG
>JAPLPD010000206.1 GCA_026400395.1 Alphaproteobacteria bacterium
CCACGCCAATCATCCCCGCCAGCCCTTCCCGGCCGCCAAGGCCAAAGGGAAGGACGCTGACACATCACGTCAGAGGGGGTCGGAATTGAACGCGAATATCCCCCGTCAGGGGGTCAATATTGCAAGCGATTTTGCAGGTAGAATTCGCCCACCTCGCAGGCGTAGCTAATCGCGCGCGTCGCTGCGATGAAGTGCATGTTCGCGGCCTCGACCATCCGGCCTCCGGTATTTGCTCCAACCAAGCAGCCTATCGAAGCTGCCTCGCAGACGCTTGCGAGCTTCATTGCGGTCGTTATTCCGCCCAGATGGCCTACCTTGATGCTGATAAAGTCCGCGGCTCGCATCTGAATGAGACGCAACGCATCGCCAACGCTGCGGATCGATTCATCCGCGAGGATCGGTACACGGCTTTTGGCGCGGACCATCGCCAATCCCTCGAAATCGTCTGCCAGCACCGGTTGCTCGGCCATGTCTACGTTGAACGGCTCGATCGCGTTGAGGAACGATACCGCGCCCGTCGCCGAGTAGGCCTGATTGGCATCGATGGTGAGATGGACGTCCCGGCCGCATCGCTCACGCACAGCGGCCACGCGGTCGACGTCGCCATGGAGTTCGCCGCTCATCTTTAGTTTGAGGTAACGAAAGCCATTGGCTGCGACATCGCTCGCGTTCTTTGCCATCTTGGCCGGGTCGGCGATGGCGACAATGCGGAGCACCGGAATTTCGGTCCGGACGGCACCGCCGAGCAACGTAACTGATGAAACATTCAGAATGCGGGCGGCGAGATCGTGGAGTGCGGAGTCCACACCGGCCTTTGCCCGGGCATTGCCGGCCATCAGGCCGGAAACGCGCGGAATAGTGGCGTTGCGGTTGAGAGGATCGGCGCCAACGAGGATGTCGCGGGCGGCATGAAGGAAAACTTCGGCCGAAGCGTGCGATTCGCCCGAGATAAGCTGTGCCCCGATCGGGGCGGCGCCGTAACCGACGACACCACTGTCAGTCTCCAGTCGAATGATCGTCGTCAGTGTTTCCGCGATAGTGCCGAGAGAAATACGCCAGGTTTTGTCGGCCTGACTGAGATTCACATGCGCGAACGAAACCGTTGCGATTTTCATGGCTCGCGATCCTCGATAGACTGATGGTTGGCTGCCGCGGATGCGTTCATATGCTGCTGCCGGACGATCATCGCCGTGCGCCCCAAGGCGCTACAAAGTGCTCTAGAATCTCGATGGCGTAGTAGAGAACGATACTCATCAAGGTCAGGAGGACGAGCGCGGCGAAAGCAAGTGCGGTGCGTGATTGAGTGCTGGAGATCAAGATCAGATATCCCAGCCCGTCTTGCGCGCCGACAAACTCGCCGATGACGGCACCGATCACGGCGAGCGTGATCGCGATCTTCATGCCCACGAATATGCTCGGCATCGCCGACGGGAAGCGAACCTTGATGAAGACCTGCAACGACGTCGCGCAAAGCGATTGGACAAGCTCAAGAAAAACCGGCCGTACGGTTGCCAGTCCCGATGTCGTGGCCACCACGATCGGAAAGAAGCAGACCAGGAACACGACAATGATTTTGGGTAGAGCGCCGAAACCAATCCAAAGCGTCAGCAGCGGCGCGATTGCGACCTTCGGCATCGACTGAAGAGCAAGCAAAATCGGATAGATCGTGTTCTGGAGGATGCGGGAATAGACAACGGCGACCGCGAGCGGAATCCCGACCAGTAACGATAGACCGAAGCCGACCGCCGTTTCGTAGAGTGTCACCGCGGAGTGCCACGCGAGCTCGCGCCGCCATTCAATCGCCATGCGGCCGATCTCACTCGGCGCCGGAAGCAACCAGCTCTGAATGCCAAACCATCGGACGAGTGCCTCCCAGATCGCGATCAGACACAGCAGCGTCACGATTGGCATGACGGTTGAGTAAACGCGGCTGGACCGGTCGTCATCAAGCGGTTGCGCTAAAGCCGGGGCATTCATCGATGTTTGGCTTGATCTCTTCACGACACGGCGGCTTTCGCGGTGCCGCGCTTTTGTCCCTGATCGATGACCGATCTCACCTGGACGGAATAGTCCCTGAATCCGTCGACGAATTCGACATCCAGCGTGCGGGGGCGAGGAAGATTGATATCGATGATCTTTGCGATCCTGCCGGGGCGCGCGGACATGGCAACAACGCGGTCGGCAAGTAGGATGGCTTCCGGGACGCTGTGGGTGACGAAGATCACGGTCTTCTTATCTTGATCCCAGATCCGTAGCAGCTCGAGCCCGAGGTCTTCGCGCGTCATGGCGTCGAGCGCAGCAAAAGGCTCGTCCATGAGCAGTACCGCCGGCTTGCTGATGAGCGACCGGCAAATTGCAACGCGCTGCTGCATGCCGCCCGACAATTCGTGCGGATCGTGGGCTTCAAATCCTGTGAGCCCCGTTAGTTCGATCAACTCCAGGGCATACTTTCTGGATTCGTCCATGCCCAGTCCGAGGATTTCGGCGGGAAGGAGAATGTTGTCGAGCACCGAGCGCCACGGCAAAAGTGCAGGCTCCTGAAACACGATGCCGACGCTTCGCTGCGGGCGATCAACTGCATGGCCGTCGTAAGTCAACGAACCCTGCGTCGGTCGGATCAGCCCTCCGATGATCTTCAGCAGCGTGGATTTTCCGCAGCCGGACGGACCGACCAAAGTGATGAATTCGTTTTGTTCAATAACGAGATTGACGTCGATGAGCGCCGCAGTGGTTCTCTCGCGAGAGCGGAAGGTCTTGCTGAGGTCCTTGACTTCGATCGTAGGCATTTTTCCGCGAAACGCCCGGCTACGCTGCCGAACCGCCAACTGCCGCCGTGACCATGATTTCGACGAGCAGATCGCGCGACGCAAACTTCACCTGTGCGGTGGCACGCGTTGGTGCGCTGCCCGGGGCGGTCCACGAATCCCAGACCTCATTCATCCCGGCGACATCGCGCTCGATGTCCGCCATCCATATCTGCGCCGAGATCAAGCGGCTCTTGTCTGATTGCGCGGAGACCAGAAATCGCTCGATCTTGGCGAGCGCCTGACGAGTTTGACCTTTGATATCCTGGGTACGGTCGTCGCAAGTCTGGCCGCCGATAAAGACCGTCCCGTTGTAAATGACGGCCCGGCTGCGGCGGGGATCCGTCTCAATCCGTTCAATGTCACCCATGCGATGCCCCTACCAACTGCCGGTCCAACACAATTTTACTTCTGTGCATTTTCTGGCTTCTTGAATAGTCGGGCCCAGGTTTCGATCTCTTCGCTCAGCAGCGCCCGCAAATCCTCCGGCGTTCCGCCGGCGGGATCGATGGACAGCGCCCTGAAGCGTTCCTGAACTCCGGCAACCGCGAGAGCCTGGTTCACATCGACATTGAGCTGAACGACAATCTCTTTCGGCGTGCCGGCGGGCGCAAATAACGCAAACCATGCGTTGGCCTTGAACTTGTCGTAGCCCAGTTCCGCAAATGTGGGCACGTCGGGCAGGGCGTCTGCCCGACGATTGCCGGATATAGCCAGTCCGCGCATTTGCCCATTCGTGATATTCGGTAGCACGCTGCCGAGGGTCGTCACCCAGAAACCAATCCGGCCGGCGATGACGTCGGTGCTGGCAGGTGCGGCTCCGTTGTAAGGAACCAGCACAGCGTCCACACCGGTCACGCTCTTGAACAGTTCCGTTGCAAGATAACTTGTGCTGCCAATTCCCACTGACGCGGCACTCAGTTCGCCTGGGTGTGCTTTGGCGTAGTCAATCAGGTCCTTCAGCGATTTGAATGGCGAACTGGACGGCACGATGACGATGTTCTGTCCCGAGCCGACGATGGCGACAGGGTCGAAACTCCTGATCGGGTCGAAGCTCGTGGTTGGCGCGAGCGTAGCGTTTGCGGCCAGCGACTGTGTTGTGAACATCAGCGTGTACCCGTCTGCAGGTGAGCGAGCGACGGCCTCGGCGCCGATGTTGCCGCCCGCACCGGGCCGCGGGTCGACGACAGGCTGTTGCCCCCACTTTTCGCCGAGCTGGCGGCCCATGGCCAAGGACAGGACACTCAGACTGCCGCCGGCGCCGAATGGCACGATAATGCGGACAGGTCGCACGGGATAACGTTGGGCGGCCGCGGCCAATCCGGCGATTGCGGTAACAAGTGACAGTGCGACCGCAATCCAGCGAAAGCGCATACTGGCCTCAGACAGGGTTATTCCCGCACGTGGGAGCTCTGTATGGCCAGACTACATTCTTGTATACAGTTTGGTCAACTTGCCTGGGATCGGCTGCGGCCGTTGCCGGGGCCCGATTCCTCCGGATGCGGCTGGCTCTGCAGCAGTTTCATCGCACCCAGATTGACCCTTGCGTTATGCACGCGCATCGCTTCGTAGGCGCGTTCGGCTTCGCCGGCGAGAATGGCAGCGACGATCGCTGAATGCTCCCCGGTCGAACGCGAGATGACGCCCACCACGTCGGTGCTCGGCTCAGGACGTCGAAATGGTGACAGCCGAAAGCGGAGTTCGCGGGCGGTGCCGTCCAGCGTGGAGTTGTGTGCACCCGCGCAGATCAGATCGTGGAATTCCTTGTTGATCTCGAAGTATCTCGTGAGGCTTTTCTCCTCGCCCGCGGCCTGTTCATGCAGCTCGCGCAAATGGCCTTTTTCCATAGCCGTCATGCGATGGGCGGCGAGGCGGGCACATAGCCCCTCGATCTCACATTCCGCTTCGAGCATATCGATCAGTTTCTCGCTGCCGATCTGCGTCACAACGCCGCCGCGGCGCGGAACAAGATCGATCAGCCTTCTCGCGCCAAGCTCGCGGAGCGCTTCACGGACTGGGGTCCGCGACACGCCGAATTGTGTTGCAAGGCTTTGTTCGTCGAGGCGATGGCCCGGCATCAGCTTGCCAACGATGATCTCGTTGGCGATGCTTTCGTAGATTCGGGTGCCGAGAGTGGTGTCGGCATCGTTGTCTCGCAGAGCCTTCTTCTTCATCGATTGCCTCCCGGCTCGCGCAAGAATCGTGCACTAATAGCCCGAAATTGAAGCGCTTGCTATTTGTACACAGTTGTGAGAATTTTGTATGCATAAATCAATGCGAGGCCTGATGATGCGTACAGCCATTGTCTGCGGCGGTGGAGTTGCCGGGTTGAGCGCTGCCATTTCCCTGGCGCGCACCGGTTGGAGTGTTGATTGCTTCGAACGCGGTTCGGCCATTCGTGAAATCGGTGCCGGAATTTTTATCAAGGGCAACGGTCTGCGCGTTCTGGACAGCTACGGCCTGCTGGAGCGCATTCGCAAGGATTGCGTCATCCTGCGCGAAGCGCACGTGCTCGATAAAGACGGGAAACTGCTGCAAAAGCGTATTCTGAAAGAGGTCAACACCGTCTGGAATGTTAAGCGTGAGCCTCTCATCCGCGCCCTCTACGACCGCGCGACTGAGCTTGGTGTGCGCGTCCACACCGATTGCCCGGTCGAGACGGTTTCCGAGGACGGCTCCGCAGTCATCCGCGGCGAGACAATGCGCGCCGACCTCGTTGTTGCCGCCGACGGAGTCAATTCGATCGCGCGCCGCGAACTCGGATTGAACCGCGACGTCCGCCTGCCGTTGAGCGGCGCCATTCGCTTGCTGGTCCCGCGCACTTCGTTCGAGGCGGGGGACCTGACGCGCGAATTCTGGTCAGGGCGGCTGCGGGTCGGTGTCGCGCCCTGCACGGCGACGGAGGTCTACAGCTATCTCTCGGCGCCGTTGGACAACCCACGCGGCGCACATGCACCTATCGATGCCAGATACTGGGCGTCCCATTTCCCGGCTCTCGACGCCGAAGGATTTTTCGATCGAGCCGATATCGCTGGTGGCGTGCACCACCCGTACCCCTTTGTCGGGACCGAGGCCTGGTCGAAGGGGCGCATCGCGCTGGTTGGCGATGCGGTGCATGCTTTGCCGCCGACGCTGGGGCAGGGTGCAGGTCTCTCGATGATGAACACCCTGTTGCTCGGGGAGTATCTAGCATTTGCCACGGATATCCCGGCCGCGCTCGTCCAGTGGGAGAAAAGTTGGCGTTGGGTTTCCGATCGCACGCAGTTCTGCGCGCGCCGCTATGATTGGCTGACATCGGAGTGGCCGCCGAGCGTCTACTGGCTGCGTAACGCGTTCATCTGGGGCATCGGCAAATCGCGCAAGCTCAACGACTACATGCGCGTGGCCGATCGTGTCGACGCGCCCCATCGCCAGCTCTTGCCGTCCGCCGAATTCAGGCCGGCGGCGCTCTGAGAAG
>JAPLPD010000215.1 GCA_026400395.1 Alphaproteobacteria bacterium
AAGGCAGAACGAATAGAACAGTTGCTCCTGTTCGCGCTTCAGCCGCCCCATCATCGTCCGCCTCCGCAGCAGATCGTCTCAGGACGACGGAATCACTGTTCGCCAAAACCTTCAAATCACTTCTGCAACAAAATCTGCCATAAGCGACCGATAGGCGTCATTCGGCACCGCAACAAACCGCAGCCTTATTCGATCACCTCGTGGGCACGAGCCAGTAGCGTCGGAGGCACGTTTATGCCGAGGGTCTTGGCAGTCTTGAGGTTTATTACAAGCTCAAACTTGGTTGCCTGCTGAACTGGTAAGTCGCCAGGCTTTTCGCCTCGCAGGATGCGATCGACGTAGCCAGCGGCGCGCCCATACATATCGATATTGTCCACGCCGTAAGAGGCCAAACCGCCGCTAGCCACATAGGCACGGCGAGGATAGATCGCAGGTAGTCGAAACTGCGCTGCAAGCGCGATGATTCGGTCGCGCAGCAAGTTCGTCACCGGGCCCGCCTGGATGATAAGGCCTCCGTTCTGCTCGGCCACGAGGGCGTTTATTGCGTCCTGCAAGCTAAGTGCATCCGTCACACGCGAGGCTGTGATCCCAACGCCGATACCCTTGGCCGTCGCTTCGATTTCGCGCACGTATCCCAGCGAGGAAGGCTGCCCCGGATCGAACAGCACCGCTACGCGCGTGACCCACGGCGCTATCTCCTTCAGTAGCTCAAGCCACTTGGAGGCGACCGAATATTCATACTGTGTGAAGCCGGTCACATTCGCGCCTGGATGGGCCAGACTTGCGACAAAGCCGCTGGCGACGGGATCGGTAACCTGCGCAAAGACGACCAGCGTGCCACCTGCCACCGGACGCAACGCCGCCATCGCGGGTGAAGCGCTAGCAAGGATAGCGTCTAGCCTAAGAACCGACAGCTCCGCAGCGAGACGCCGAATGCGCTCTGCGTCGCCACGGCCCCAAAGCACCGCGAAACGGATATTACCGCCTTCAACCCAGCCTAGCTTGCGAAGGCCTTCCTGAAACGCCGATAACCGCGCTTGCCCTTCTGGATCCTCTTCGGCGAGCGGGATCAGCACGCCGACATGCCGAACCTGCTGCGCTTGCGCAACAATCGGCCACGTTGCCACACCTCCGAGAAGTGTAATGAACGCGCGGCGCTTCACTCGATGACCTCGTCAGCGCGCGCGAGCAGCGTCGGCGGTACGGTGAGGCCGAGCGCCTTGGCGGTCCTCATATTGATTGCAAGCTCGTAGGTTGTCGGTGCTTGTACAGGAAGATCAGTAGGCTTCTCACCCCTGAGGATACGTCCGACATAACTCGCTGCACGACGGAACGGATCGGTCAGATCTGGCCCATAGGCGACGAGACCACCAGCAGCCACAAAGTGACGATACGCGAATACTGACGGTAATCTATGTCGCGTTGCGAGAGAGATGATCCGCTCTCGATACAGTGCCGCCAATGGCGATGCGGTTACGATCATGCCGTCATTTGGTCCAGGTCCGAAGGCGGAAAGGGCGCGCTCGATCTCTTCGGCATCGTTGACGCCCAATGGGCGCAGTTCAACTGCAAATGAAGGCGCCACTGCTTGAATAGCGCCGAACTGGCCGGTGCCGGCGGCAACGCTAACATCACGAAGAACGGCGACGCGCCTGATGTTTGGAGCAATCTCTTTGAGCATCTCCAGCCACTTTCCAGCGATGGAGTACTCGAACAAGGTAAATCCGGTCAGATGTCCTCCAGGACGTGCCAAGCTGTCTATGAAGCCAGCACCTACCGGATCGGTTACGAGCGCAAATACAACGGGGGTCTTCGCGGACGCCTGCCGCATCGCGGCAGTGGCCGGGCTCCCGGAAGACAAGACGACCTCAGCGTCGAGCGCCAGCAATTCAACCGCAAGACTGCGACCCGTTTCGATTGAAATAGCGCCCCATCGGACGTCAATCCGAATGTCACGCCCCTCACTCCAGCCTAAATCCATAAGGCCCTGAACGAAAGCAGCCAGGCGCGGACGACTACGAGCATCCTGTGGTGCGTCCATCAGCACACCGATGCGTCGTATTCTCTCGCCTTGCTGCCCTAGCGCCGCCGCCGGCCACGCTGCTGCTGCGCCGCCCAGAACACCCAGAAAATCTCGTCGCTTCATATCCGCCCCAAGGCTCATCAAGCGGCATCGTAACGGCTCAAAGCAGGCATCCGGAAGGGCCTTCGCTACTGCAACAAGTGATCCCAAGTCAGGTCTGTTGTGGGTCAAAGCCGGAAATACTCAATTGAGCCCAAGATGTCCGCTTTCCGCCCCATAACGACCGGAAAATTGGCCGCGCATCGGCCGCCAAGCTGTGTTGAGCCAGGCCACCCGGCCGTGATTCAAGCGTCCAAACTGAGGACTCAAATCGTGCGTTACGAACTCACCGATGACGAAGGGGAGCCCTTGGTTATGCTGCGCACTAATGAGCCACGACCTAGCCGGTCAGTTCAATGCATTCCGGCGGCGTTTGCGAGGCGGATCGCGATCCAGCCGATTGCGGTTGTATAAAAGTGTGTCCGGCACCATATAGAAAGCCCATCGAAAGGAAGGCACTCCATTGGCAGACGAACCCAACAAGCTGAGGGCTAAGATCCGGGCGCGACAGGCGGAAGACGGCAAGAAGGCGATGGCGGAATACGAAGCCAGCGCCGCGGCCACCCGGGCCAAGACCGAAAAGCTGCGTGCGCTTCGTATGGCCAGGGAGGCTGCCGAGGCGGCTGCGCCCAAGCCTCCGGCAAAAGCCAAAGCCAAGTCCGGGGTGAAGAAAGCCGGCACGTCCGCCGCCAAGCCCGCGGCCGGAAAGAAAAAGAAAGCGCCGGTCGGCAAGCTGTCCGACTGGCTCGACGATCAGGCCGGCAGCGGCCGCAACACCTGACGCGCGGCGGGGTTCATTTCCGCCGCCACGGCCAATTGATCGCTCCCGCGCAGAACAGCGCCCACCAGATCAGCACCGGCTGAAACGCCAGCCGCGGCCCGTGATACCACCAGGTATCCGGGAGCGGCGGCACGTTGATGCCTTGGAGCGCGTGGTTGATGTTGGCCGGCCAGACGCACAGCGCATAAAGCGCCAGCATCGCACCGGCGAGCCAGCGAAGCTGCGTTGTCAGCAGCGCGAACGCGCCCGCGAGTTTGCATGCTCCGGTGATCCAGATCACCTCGCGCGGGAACGGCACCCAGCCGGGGACGATCGGCAGAAAGGCGTCGGCCGCCATCAGATGTCCGACGCCCGCGACCGCATAGAACGCCGCCATTAGCCAGCGCATCGGCGCGCGGGCTTTTTCCATCAGATCGGTCACTCCGGACCGAGGTAGGCGGTGGCGTCGATCTCGACCAGACATTCCGGCGAGCCGAGGCCCGAGACGATGCAGGACACCCGGTGCGGCGGGTCGTTCGTGAAATTCCTGAAGTAGACGTCGTTCATCGGCTGCCAGTGGACGCGGTCGGTGACATAGACCGTGCATTTGACGATGTCGGTCATGGTGCCACCGGCCTCTTCGATCAGAGCGCGGATGTTGTCGAGGCATTGCTGCGTCTGCACGCCGACGTCGCCTACGGCGAATTTTCCGGAGAGGTCGCGGCCAATGCAGCAGACGAACATGAAGCCGCCCGCGACCGTCGCCTGCGCGAACGGCAGCGAGCCTTTGAAGACCTTGTCGGAATAAATGGCGCGTTTCGGCATGGGAATGCTCCTTTGCTTCGGGCTTCCTATCAAGTCATGGAGGCGGGGTCTCGGCCCGGGGGCGCAGCAGCAGCCCATGCACTGGCACCGCGATCATGGCGGGAGCGAGGAAATAGAAGTCGATCAGTTGCGCCACCAGGTAGCCGATGTTGCCGCCGACGCCCGGGCTGATTGAATTCGCACCGGCGCTGTAGATGGCGATCCCGCAAACCAGCATGGCGGCGAGCAGGATCGCGGCGGTTCTGCCGGCCCGTGCGGGCCGGCGCCACGCGACGATGCCGAACACAAGTGTGATCAGCGCGAGACCGGCGGCGAGCGGCGCCAGCGCGCTCGCCGTGGCGGTTTCGCCTGAGGCGGTCATGACCGCCTGCTGGGCGGTGCCGCAGAGGACGAACGACAACGTGAATGCCAGGGCCAAGCGCAGGATCGTTTTCATCGCAGCTGGGGCCATGCGCGGGGCGCTCGCGTTTGTCATTGCCGGGCCTGCCCCATCCATCCATGATGACGGACTTCGATCGAAGGGATGTAGCCTTCGCAAGGACGCCCGGGTCAAGCCCGGCACCCCGCCGGCCCGGCGGGCGGAACGGGAGGACGCGATGACCAGGCAACTGCAGAACAAAGTGGCGATCGTCACCGGCGCGAGCAATGGCATCGGCCGCGCGATCGCGGAAACCTTCGCCGCCGAGGGCGCGAAGACCGTCCTGGTGGCGCGCCGGGCCGACCTGCTGGCCGAGGTGGAGGCCGGCATCAAGGCCAAGGGCGGCGAGGCGCTGGCGGTGCCCGCCGACCTCACCAAGGAGGACGAGATCGGCGCGCTGTTCGACCGGGCGACAAAAATCTACGGCCGCCTCGACGCGCTGGTGAACAACGCCGGCATCGCGACCAACTTGAACACCGAAGACATCACGCTGCAATACTGGAACGAGGCGCTCGCCATCAACATCACCGCGGCGTTCCTGTGCAGCCGCGCGGCGATCCGCATCATGAAGGCGCAGACCCCCCAGGGCGGCCGCATCATCAACATCGGCAGCGTCTCGGCGAAGACGCCGCGGCCGGACTCGCTGCCGTACACCGTCACCAAATTCGGCCTGCAGGGCATGACCCATCAGTTGACGATGGACGGGCGAAAACACGGCATCGTCGCATCGATTATCCATCCGGGGGCGACGCTGTCCTCGTTCACGACGCGGCGTGGCCGGGCGAAGTCGGGACCGGGCGCGACCGCCGACGACTATGTGATGGCCGGCGAGGACGTCGCCAAGGTCGCGGTGCTGATGGCCGCGCTGCCGGGCGAGGTCAATCTGTACGAGGCGACCATTCTGCCGAATAACATGAAGAGCTTCATCGGCCGCGGTTAGAGGAATAATTTCATAGACCGTTGCCGCCGCCGATAAATGGCACGAAAGGACCCGATGGAACTTTAAGCGCGTTAGCGTATTGTTCGGTTGCGGTCAGACCATCCGGGACTTTAAGTTTTCGGCCGCCTTCATCCAAACCTCTCAAAAGGATTTCATCATGCGCTTCATGTCCGGGCTTCGTGCGGGTCTCGTTGCTCTCATGGCGATTGCCGCAGCGGGCGTATCGACCGCGGCGCAGGCCGACGTCGGCAGCGTCCGCATCACCATTCTCAAGGGCGGCTGGGTGATCGGCGCCTCCGCCGGCAGCGGCGTGCTGACGTTCCAGGGCTGGCGCTATGCGCTGTCGATTGGCGGACTGAGCTATGGCTTGGTGTTCGGCGGATCGAAGACTGAGCTGGTTGGCCGCGTCAGTAACATCCGCCGGGCCTCGGACGTCGCGGGCGTCTACGGAGCAGCCGGCGCCGGCGTCGCGGCCGGCGCTGGCGCGCGGGGCATCGTGCTGGCCAACCCGAATGGCGCAGTGCTGGAGTTGAGCGGCAGACAGACCGGCTTGATGGTGAATGCGGATCTGAGCGGGCTGGCCATTTCGATACGCTAGGCTTCGTTCGGAGTGATTGCGGCGGGCGGGTCGGGATCGATCCGCCCGTTTGCGTTTGGGCAACTCCGCTGCGCGCTCAATTCCAGCGCGGCTGCAGAATCAGGATCAGCAGCATGAACAGCCCGGCGAGCAGAGCCGGCACCGCGAGAACCGCGAGCAGGCCGAGCGCCAGACCGCGCTGGCCTTTGGCGTTCAGACCCAGTCCGCCGCCGACGATGGCGATGAGGCCGCCGAGCAGCATCACCCACAGCCCCATGTTGAACGACGACACCGAGCCGTCGCCCAGGCCGACGCCGAAGAAATACAGCGCGATCAGCAGTGCGATGGCGTCGATGACGAGGAAGCAGCGGAAGGCGAACAGCATGGCGCAGGATAGACGCGCGGCCGGACTTGCATCAACGCGGATTGTGCGCGGGCGCCAAAATTGAAGGTGCGGCGAGAGCGCGGTAGGGTGTTGCGATCTTTGGAGACCGACAATGTCGAACGAAAAGACTGAAGGGTATCTGCCGGGCGATCCGCGCTACGGCCTCTACGGCGACGCGCTGAAGGACTACTACCGCAACAAGGCCGCGCAATGGGCGATCTACTGCTGGGACAAGACCGGCAGCGCCGACGCGCGCCGCGCGCTTCTGGCGGCGCAGAAGGCTTACCTCGCGGGCTTCGCCGAACAGGTCATCGGCTACGGCCATTTCCTGTCTGACGACGGGCGCGAGACGCTCGGCACGTCGTTCTTCATCCAGCTCGACGACCGCGCGGCGGTGGAAAAATTCCTCGCCGATGAGCCGATGCACAAGGCCAGCGTCTACCGCAGTGTCGAGATCAACCGCTGGTCGAGCAGCTTCGGCAAGCGCGCGTCCGAGTACAAGCGCAAGGGCATGCAGCTGTTTCTCTGCACCGGGCCGAAGACCGGCACCAACGAGTTCTTCCGCGGCCATCTGCACGCGCACGAGAGTTACTTCGCGTCGTACGCCGAAAGCTTCATCTTTCGCGGGCCGATCCGCTCGGCCGATGGCGCCGACAACATCGGCACCGCGCTGATGCTGGAGCTGCCCGACCGCGCCGCCGCCGACAAGTTCTGGAACGAGGAGCCGTTCGCCAAACACGGCGGCTATTCGGGCGAGGCGCGGATCATCCGGTGGGCGTTCGCGGACTGAGCGGGCGTCAGGCGCGCCTGCCGGGACCGGCGTGAGTCTTTCCCCACGCGCCATCGGTCCGTGGCGCGCGGCGGATCGGTTCGATTGTCAAACAGCGGGGACGAGGGGACGGAGCGCCGGATGGCGCACCGGTTCCTTGTTGGCCGCGGGCTTGAGGCCCGCGGGCGCCCTCCGGCGCTCCGTCGCGGCGGTTTTCGGCGGTCCGGGGCCGCGCTTTTTTATATCCGGTGCGAGGCCGGCATGTCAGCGAACCTGTCGCGGGGGGTCGTAGTGCCCCCGGGCAAGCCCCGGCGCCGCCCGGGTCGCGTGCGTGCGAGGCACACGGCGCGGGCGCCACACCCCGCTCCGCCTTCGAACGCCTCCGGAGGCGCCCTCGAATGAGCAGGGTGGTGACTGGGTATTAAATCCTAGCCGCTTCGTCAAGGCCAATCGCCCGCCTTGTTCGGGAATCCGGATTGCGGCGGCCTTAGCCACGCGCTGTAGGGTGGGCTCAGCGAAGCGAGCCCACCATCCTTGTGAATTGAAGCACGCGCGTGGGCTCGGCGCTTCGCGCCTTAGCCCACCCTACGACGGTGCGCGCTTTCGAAGCGGCAGAGCACCACAAAATCGGAGCGGCCTAGCCCTTCCGGCCGAGCGCCTTCTCGATCAGGATCAGCATGTCGGCAAGCGTGCGCTTCAGCACCTCGACATCGTTGGAATCTTTCGCGGCCTTGATGACGACGCGAAGGTGCTTGAGGGCGGCCATTTGATCCATGCGTAACTCCGGTGCGGCGGACATCATCCATCCGCCGTGCCACGAAGTAAAGTTTGCCTGAGCCTTGGCTACTTCGCCTGCACCACCGCGGTGACGTCCACCTCGACGATCATCTCGGGGAAGGCCAGCGCCGCGACGCCGATCAGCGTGTGCGAGGGAAACTGCACGCCGCCCCACGACCCGCCGATGCACTTGCCCATGTCGAGGCGGTAGCGCAGGTCGGTCATGTAGGTGGTGATCTTCACCACGTCGGACAGCTGCGCGCCGTTCGTCGCCAGCGCGCGCTTGATCTTGTCGTAGGCGTATTTGCACTGCTCGACGAAATCGCCGGGGTTGCGGATCTTGCCGCGCGGGCCGTTCTCGTCCTCGGCGCCGATGCCGGCGAGATAGATGAACTTGGCGTTGCCGATGCCGGTCACCGTAGTGGCCTCGGAGAAGATGCCCTTGGTCCATTCGGCATAGTTGTATTTCTGGATGGCGAGCTTGTTGTCCTGCGCGTTAGCGGACGTGGTGAGGAGCGCGAGGGTGAAGAGGAGGGCGAGGGAGCGGAGGAGAGGCATGGGGTGTCTCCGAGGATGGGGCGAACGGCCGGCCGCGTAATGTAGCCCGGATGGAGCGAAGCGACATCCGGGACAGTTCGACATCATCGACCCGGATTTCGCTTCGCTCCATTCGGGCTACGGTCGCTCAAATCAGGCGTTGATTTTCAACTATAGCGTGTTGTAGTTTTCGAGGGGGGAAATGAAATTACTGTTCGTAATGAGGCTAATGGCGCGACGTCTCGCATTCCGTTGAGCGGGGCCAGAAGTAGGTAGTTGAACAATTGAGCTACTGAGGCCGGGCGCAAGCCCGGCCTTTTTGAAGGCCGAGGCTGCAGTTAAAGCGCCTTATTACTCTCCTTCACCAACGCCGCGTTCTTCGCAGCGTGCGCCGCTTCGGTGTCGATCGCGGTGGTGCGCGGCGCGTTCTTGCCTTGCTGCACCTTGTCCGCATCGACATAGACCTGCTGGCCCATGGCGTTGAACTTGTCGGACATCTGCTGCATGCCCGCCAGGGCTTCGGCCGACGAGCCCGCTTCGCCATTGAGTCCCAGCGCCGCCTTCTCGTTATCGCCGAGGCTCGCCGCGTAATCCCGCACATCCTGCGTGATCTTCATCGAGCAGAACTTCGGGCCGCACATCGAGCAGAAGTGCGCGACCTTGTGCGCGTCCTTGGGCAGCGTCTCGTCGTGGTACTCGCGCGCGGTGTCGGGATCGAGTCCGAGGTTGAACTGATCCTCCCAGCGGAAGTCGAAGCGCGCGCGTGACAGCGCGTCGTCGCGCATTTGCGCGGCGGGATGGCCCTTGGCGATGTCGGAGGCGTGCGCCGAAATCTTGTAGGTGATGACGCCCTCCTTGACGTCGTCGCGGTTCGGCAGGCCGAGATGCTCCTTCGGCGTCACGTAGCAGAGCATGGCGCAGCCGAACCAGCCGATCATGGCTGCGCCGATGCCCGAGGTGATGTGGTCGTAGCCCGGCGCGATGTCGGTGGTCAGCGGCCCCAAGGTGTAGAACGGCGCCTCGCCGCACTCCTTGAGCTGCTTGTCCATGTTGATCTTGATCTTGTGCAGCGGCACGTGGCCGGG
>JAPLPD010000049.1 GCA_026400395.1 Alphaproteobacteria bacterium
GCGGATGCCGAGGCCTATGCGCGGTGGGCGGGCAAGCGCTTGCCTACCGAGGCAGACCGCGCTTGCGACAGAATTCCTTGTGCTTGGGATCGATCCCTATCCGCGTAAGCCTGAGGCCAGTTTTGGAGAGCAGGTGTTCGGCACGGGTGAGTCGGGGCCGTTTGCGGCGCTGGCCAAGCTAAAATACGGGGATGGTGAGGAAAAATAGCCTCCAACCCGATAATTGGGTGGTCCCGCCCCATTGTCATGGGCGGCTGAATGGCTATTGTCGCGGCTTCATTACCTAGGCAATCGGCCACGACAGACCGAGCCTGCGGCGCCAGGGATCCCCGCGAAGGCCGATCGATGCACCAAAAAGCTCGTATTGCGCTGGATGCCATGGGCGGAGACCACGGTCCCTCCGTTGTGGTTCCGGGCGCGGCCATTGCGCTCGAACGTCATCCCGACACTGAATTCCTGCTGTTCGGCAACGAGGCAGAACTCACGCCGCTGGTGAAGGCGCATCCCAGGCTGGCTGCCGCCTCGCGCATCGTTCACACCGAAGTCGCCATCGGCATGAACGACAAGCCGAGCCAGGCCCTGCGCAAGGGCCGCTGGAAGTCTTCCATGTGGCTCGCCATCGACGCCGTGAAGAAGGGCGATGCCGACGTCGCCGTTTCCGCCGGCAACACCGGCGCGCTGATGGCGATGTCGCGATTCCATCTGCGCACGCTGCCGGGCGTGAAGAATCCGGCTATCGCGGCGCTGTGGCCGACGCTGCGCGGCGAATCCATCGTTCTCGATGTCGGCGCTTCCATTGGCGCCGACGCGCAGCACCTCACGGACCTCGCGGTAATGGGCGGCGCGATGGCGCGCGTGCTGTTCGATCTCGAACGTCCGACCGTCGGCCTCCTGAACATCGGCGTCGAGGAAGTCAAAGGCCTCGAACAGATTCGCGAAGCCGGCAGGATGCTGCGCGATCTCGACCTCCAGGAACTCGACTATGTCGGATTTGTCGAAGGCGACGACATCGGCAAGGGCAAGGTCGATGTGGTGGTGACGGAAGGATTTACCGGCAACATCGCGCTCAAGACCGCCGAAGGTACCGCCAAGCAAATGGCCACGCATCTGCGCAGCGCCATGAGCCGCACCTGGATGGCGCGTATCGGCTACCTGTTCGCGCGTCAGGCGTTCGCGACCATGCGCGAGAAGATGGACCCGCGCCGGGTCAACGGCGGCGTGCTGCTCGGATTGACCGGCGTCGTCATCAAGAGCCACGGCGGCACCGACGCCGAAGGGTTCGCTTATGCCATTGATATGGGCTACGACATGGCCCGCTACGACCTGCTCCAGAAGATCAACCAGATGTTGCGCCGTCCGGTACCGGACGGCAGCGACACGGAACGCTTAACCGAGGCGGTATCGTGACTTTGCGCTCTGTTGTTATTGGCTGCGGCTACTACTTGCCGTCCCGCGTCGTTACCAACGCCGAACTCGCGCTGCGTGTCGACACGTCCGACGAATGGATCGTCCAGCGCACCGGCATTCATGAGCGCCGGGTTGCCGCCGATGGCGAACTGACTTCCGATCTCGCTATTCATGCCGCGCGTGCGGCGCTCGCCCATGCCAAGGTCGATGCAAGCACGATTGACCTGATTGTCGTTGCCACTTCGACGGCCGACCAGACATTTCCTGCGACCGCGGTAACGGTGCAGGCGGGACTTGGAATCACCGGCGGCGCGGCATTCGATCTTCAGGCGGTATGTTCCGGCTTTGTGTATGGCCTGACGACCGTCGATGCGCTGTTGCGCGCGGGTACTTTCAAGCGTGCGCTCCTGATCGGCGCGGAAACATTCTCGCGCCTGCTGGACTGGACCGACCGCACGACCTGCGTGCTGTTCGGCGATGGTGCGGGCGCTGTGGTCGTCGAGGCTCAGGAACTTTCCGGCACGCGCGAAGACCGCGGCGTGCTGACATCGCATCTGCGTTCCGATGGACGCCATCGTTCCAAACTCTATGTGGATGGCGGACCGTCCTCGACGCAGACGGTTGGACACCTGCGCATGGAAGGCCGCGAGGTTTTCAAGCACGCGGTGGCGAACTGTACCGACGTGGTCGAGGCGGCAGCTCGGGATCGATCCGGCCAAGGTCGTCATCACGGTGGATCGTCACGGAAACACGTCCGCGGCATCGATTCCGCTGGCTTTATGCGATGCGGTTGCGGATCGGCGCATCAAACGCGGCGATCTGGTGCTGCTGGAAGCGATGGGCGGCGGATTTACCTGGGGCGCGGTAATGCTGCGATGGTGATCTTGGTCGGCCAAACGGGGAATTGACCCCGTTGACTTGTTTTGCCAAGGTTATATCGTTGAAAAGTCAGAGAGAATTCAACGGCGTCGGCTGGGCGACATCGAGGGCGGGGCGGGCATGTCTGGAAAGACGGTAACACGCGCGGACCTGTGTGAGGTGGTCTACCAAAAGGTGGGCTTCTCGCGCACAGAATCCGCAGCGCTCGTGGAACTTGTGCTCAAGGGCATCGGCCGGAACCCGAAAACCGGCAAGGAAGTACCGATCGCGCCGCGCCGGGTCATGGTGTTCAAGCCCTCGGCCATCCTCAAGCAGCAGATCAACGCCGGCCCGGACGGGGCAGGCGACGGTCAGGCCGCTCCGGCATCACCCGCGCCGCGTTGAGTGCGACAGTAGCGTTCCGCGTAGCCCTTTTGCGTAATCACGAACAGCGAGGCCGCCTTGGACAAGGCACCTGACGCATTTCGTATCATCAGCGAAGTAGCCGGCGACCTTGATGTGCCGCAGCATGTGCTGCGGTTCTGGGAGAGCCGGTTTCCGCAGATCAAGCCGATGAAGCGCGGCGGTGGACGCCGTTATTACCGGCCGGACGATGTGGGTCTGCTGCGCGGTATCCGTCATCTTCTTTACAGCGAGGGCTACACGATCCGCGGGGTGCAGCGTATCCTGCGCGAGCAGGGCGTGCAGTTCGTGCAGGCAGTCTGGCAGGACGGCGCACCGCAGCCACCGCGCGCCGCCGTGGAAGAGGAAGCCGCCCCCGAGCGTGGCCGCGGTCTGCTGGGCCTTATTCCGGGTTTCGGCAAAGCGGGTTCTGACCGCGCAGCTGAAGACACCGATGAGGCGGCAGAGGCTGACCACGCAGAAGATACCGCCGAGACAGAATACGGCGAGGACGAAGTCCAGCACGACGGACGCCGCGAGCCGATTTTCGAGAACGCCGCCTCGCGTGCGGCGCCTGCGCGCGCCGCGCCCGCTGCGGCGGGGCTGAGCCGCGAGCAGGTGATGCAACTGCAGATGGCGCTGGACGGCCTTGGCGAATGCCGCCGCCTGCTCGATGCGGCGATCGGCAAGACCGAATAGACGTCGTTACGCTTCCGACTCGAATGCGAAACCCGCGCCCTTGCGCGTGACATAGCCGAATCCCGGTAGCTCAAGATGCGCACCGGCAACGCGGATGCGATCTGCCGAAACCCAGTCGAACACGCGCGCGCGGGAAGCGGCGGCGGCCTGCTGGTCGAGATCGTAGATCAGCGTCGTCTTCGGATGCGCAAACTGGATCGGGCCGACATGCACGGTGTCGCCCCAGAACAGCACGGCATCCTTGCCGGCATGAATGAGCCAGGTCGTATGCCCCGGCGTATGACCGGCGGAGAGATAAGCCGAGACGCCTGGCAACGCTTCGCCGTTCGTCACGCGGCGCAACCTTGTGAGGTAGGGCGCAAGGACGCGCCGCGCGGCAGCGATGTTGCGGGTAACAAAATCGTCGTCGCCGGATTCCGGCGCGCGCTCGAGCCAGAACTTCGCATCGTTCTCGTGCACCAGCACTTCCGCATTGGGAAATGCGGGCTGGTTGTTGGCATCGACGAGGCCGTTGGAATGGTCAGGATGGATATGCGTCAGCAGTACATGCGTGACCTTCGACGGATCGACGCCGCCGGCGCGCAGGTTCGCGGCGAGGTGGCCGAGCGTCGGCCCCATGGTGTTGCCGCAGCCGGCGTCGATCAGGATCAGCTTGTCGCCGAATTTGGCGATGAAGGCATTGACCTGGATCCGCACCGACCCGACGCCCTTGTCCGGGCGGCCGACCAGCCTGA
>JAPLPD010000236.1 GCA_026400395.1 Alphaproteobacteria bacterium
GGCTCCGCGGCGCCGGTCATGGCTCCGTCAGAGGGGCACATTTGCATGCTGATAGGGGGTCGTTATTGGACGCGAAAAAGGGTCGCAGTTGGATGCGATTTGACATGCGACGATGTGCAAAGCCCGCCGGACAGTCGCTCGATGCGCCCCGTCGCCGCGTGATTGATCGCGAGTGCTCCGGAGGCGAACATGAACGCGCGGAACACGCAGGCCTTGTCGACCTTCGGAAACGCATCCTGCAAACGCTCGACCATCAGCCGCGCGACCGGATCGATGAATTCGGCCAGTGCGCCACGTTCCTCCTCTTGAGGATCGTTGTTCTCGCGCGCAATCAGCCGTGCGAAATCGCGGCCTCCCGGTTCGCCGGTCATTTGAATGACGGGTTCGACGAGCACGCGCGCCAACCGGCGCACTGTGTCGCGCGGATCGCGCGACGGCTGGAAGTTGCGGAGCACGGCCATGCGGTATTCGGTCAGCGTGTCGCTATGCGCCCGGAACACGGCGCGATACAGGCCAAGCTCGGATTTAAAATGGTACGAGACCAGCGCGAGCGGGACTTCGGCCTCCAGGCCGATCTCACGCATCGAGACCCCGTCGAAGCCCTTTGCGGCAAACAGGTGCTTGGCCACATTCAGGATCACCCCGCGAGTGCGGATGCCGCTTTCCGCCGATCGGGGGGTAATCGGGCGCTCGGTGACCGGTTGGGGCAAGCTCATAGTGGGGCGTCCCGAGAACGACGCCCACAGCTTGACGAGGTTTGATTGAACGGTCAATTATATACAAAATGCGAAATCGGGAGGGATCGAAGCTTTGGACCTCGTATCGCCTATTTTTGTCCGTGGTGACCTGCGTCGCGTTTAGTTACGGCGTCACGGCACAAACCTATCCCACCAAGTCGATCAAGCTGATCGTTCCTTATTCAGCGGGAGGCGCGAGTGACATTGCGTCGCGCCAGATTGCGGCCATGCTGGAAAAGCATCTCGGACAGTCCGTCGTCGTCGAGAACATGCCGACTGCAGCCGGTGTGTTGGCATTCGGCGCCGCCGCCAAAGCGCCCGCGGACGGATACACGCTGCTTTACACGCCCGCTTCGCTACTTATCACCAAAGCCATACGCAAAGACGCGCCATACGATCCGCTGAATGATTTCGCGCCGATCTCGATGATGGTCGAGATGCAAAGCGTAATGACCGTACGGCCCGGATTGCCAGCCAAGAACATCAAAGAGCTGATCGATCTCGCTAAGAAGGACAAGGGAAAGCTGACTTACGCGTCGCTTGGTAACGGGTCGGAACCGCATCTCATTATGGAGATGTTTAAGAAGGCGGCCGACGTCGACATCCAGAACATCCCGTTCAAGAACACGCCGACCATCTACACGGATATGTTGGCAGACCGGATCGACACGTTGCTGGGACTGATGCCGAGTGCGCTGCCACAAATCAGGGGCGGTAAACTGCGTGCGCTTGGCGTGTCAGGTCCGCAGCGCTCGCCAGCGATGCCGGACACGCCTACGATCCGCGAGGCGGGAGTTCCCTTCGCCCAGTCGTTCTGGGCCGGCCTGAGTGCGCCCAAGGGTACGCCGCCCGATGTGATCGCCAAGCTTCACTCCGCCGTACAGAGTGTGGTGGCCGATCCCGAGGTGCAGGCATGGGCCCTGAGTGCGGGCGCCGAAATGCGGGGAAGCACGAGCGCCGGCTTTACCGAATATATCCGTGACCAGACCGCAGTCTGGACGAAGCTGGTCAACGATCTCGGCTTGAAAGCGGAGTGATGAGCGACACTGCCGCAGTGGGGCGTGTAAGCGTAGCTACTTCATATGTTCTGGCAGATACTGCCGCTGCCATTTGCGTGCCACCTCGAAGGAGATGACGTTGTTGTCGGCCAGTGCTGGATTTCTCGTGCTTACTTGCGACAGGCCAGGGCTAGAATGTGCGAGCTTATTCCAACACTGTAGCAGCATGTGCTTAACCGTCCCGTCCCTTCGCAGCACCATCGCCTCAACATGCACGACGGAACCCGCTCAAGTTCAGCTTGCTTGCCGTCGAAGCTGACGCATTCGCCCTTCGTCCTCGCCATCTTGATAGCCCGGTTCCATTCCCGGGCGTAGACGCGAAGCCGTACGGCCGCAACCCAGCAGCTGTTCTTGAGTGCCGGCTCCCCGGCTAATTCGCGCGACGCAACTGCGGCGCAGCGAACTTCGACGGACAATTAGAGCTTGCGCTCCGAAAGAATGGAGGCGAACAGCAGGCCTACTAAGGCGGTCAGCGCAGCAACACTTATCGCATGCACGGCAATGATTGAATTGTACTCGCTTGAGCTGAAGACTTGCATTGGAGGCCCGAGATTCCAGTCGAGCACCAGATAAGCAGCGAACGGCAGCGTGAGCACCAGCACCATTGTGGCGCGCTCACGAGGTCGAAAGAGTATCACTCCAAGAAGGACGCATGGAAGGAGAAACAATTCTACCGCAGAGGCAACACCAAATAGCTTCACGCACAGCACTGTGTTCGCGACACCCGCAATCGGAAGAACCGCACGTCCCAACAGAGAATTGCGCCGAGCTATGGCCGGAACCATCAAAAAGAACGGCGTCGAGAGTAGTGTCAACCATGCGGGCCAAGCTGCTGCGCCGACGATCGCGTGCAAATACAGCGGATAGAATGGCTGGTTTCCGGCTACGACAATTGCAATCGTCCCCGCGGCATGCGCTAGCGGATCGGGATTTTCCGTATATTTCCGTACTTGCGATAAGAGCGTGCTGAGCATGCTGCGGTTAACTTATAGGTGTCCCCCAAGGTGCTCTGCGACGCTCGCCAGATCCTTGTCGCCCCGTCCCGATAGATTGACAACCATCAGGTGATCTCTGCTCTTTTTCGGTGCAAGCTGAGCGACTTTGGCGAGCGCGTGGGCGGGCTCGAGTGCGGGGATAATGCCCTCGAGCTGGCTGCAGAGCTGGAACGCCCCAAGTGCCTCCTTGTCCGTTGCCGATAAGAACTTTATGCGACCAATGTCGGCGAGCCAGGCGTGCTCCGGGCCGATGCCGGGATAGTCGAGGCCAGCGGAGATGGAATGCGCCTCTTTGATCTGGCCATCTTTGTTCGTCAGCAGGTAGGTCCGATTGCCATGCAGCACGGCAGGGCGACCGCCTGCGACCGACGCGGCATGCTTGCTGCTATTCAGGCCATGGCCGGCGGCTTCGACACCATAGATCTCGATCTGCCGGTCATCGAGAAATGGATGGAACAATCCCATAGCGTTGGAGCCACCTCCGATACAAGCAATCAGCGAATCTGGCAGACGACCTTCCGCCTCCAAAATCTGCTCACGGGTTTCGTTGCCAATGATGCATTGGAAGTCCCGCACCATCACCGGGTAGGGATGCGGCCCAGCGACCGTTCCGATACAATAGAACGTGTCTGCGACATTGGTCACCCAGTCGCGCAACGCTTCGTTCATCGCGTCCTTAAGCGTCTTCGAACCAGATTGAACCGGTACGATCTCGGCGCCCAGCGCCTGCATGCGCATGAGGTTCGGCTGTTGTCGTGCTACGTCGACCGAGCCCATATAGACCACGCACTTGATTCCGAACTTCGCGCACAACGTTGCTGTTGCTACGCCGTGCATGCCAGCGCCGGTTTCGGCGATCACTCGTGGCTTACCCATCCGACGTGCCAGCATAATCTGACCTAGCACGTTGTTTACTTTATGCGCACCGGTGTGATTGAGATCCTCACGCTTGAAATAGATCCTAGCGCCGCCAAAACGTTCGGTCATGCGCTCGGCTAGATACAACGGCGACGGTCTGCCGACATAATTCTTCAGATGCCCATCCATCTCCTTCTGAAACTCAGGATCGGCCTTTGCCTCAGCATAAGCCGCTTCCAGAGCCAGAAGTGGCGGCATCAGCGTCTCTGCGACATAACGGCCCCCGTATATGCCGAAATGACCCCGATCGTCGGGGCCTTTGCGGAAGGAATTAGGCTGATGCGGTGCGTTCATGCGTCCCTATCAAGATTTGGTTCCGACCCCACGCTGGCATTGGCACCGATACGGTCTGCTCGATCTTAGACGGCCACATTATGTCGCTGGCTTAGAAACCAGGCTGCAGATAATCCTGAGAATCTAATTACAACAATTTCAACCTTGAGACTAATATCGTCAAACATACTTTTTTGATTAGACAATGAGATTGACCAGACTTGTTTCCCCAGACTCGCTGCAAATCAAGCCTTGAGGTATCGTAAACGAACAATTCAGCCGTTTGGATCACCCGCAACTGATCCGCATCTAGGTGATCCAAAAACCGACCTGCTTCGTTTTAAAATTATGAATCTTGCTGTCCAAAATCATTTCCAACCCATTTCGTGTATGGTTCATCTTTTGCAGCGATCAGCGCTATTCGAGCGCCGTGCGAGGAGGAACCAGCCGCAGATGGCTTCTGACAACGAGACCACCTCGGATCGCGCGCAATGGGGCAGTCTAATATCGGCAATCGCGAACCGTAAGGACCGTGCCGCGTTCGCTGCCTTGTTCGAGTTTTTTGCTCCGCGGATCAAAGCTTTTATGA
>JAPLPD010000157.1 GCA_026400395.1 Alphaproteobacteria bacterium
CGAGGAACTGCTCGCCGCCGTGGTCGCCGACCTAATCGGCGACGTGCGGCACGTGGCGGTCGGCAACGCCTCGCCGATTCCGGCGACCGCGTCGCTGCTGGCCCGCGCGCGCGGCAACGGGCGGCCCTACGTGTCGCTGCTAGGCAGCCAGAAGCACACGTTCTGGACCGACGGCGGCCGCGAGCTGTTCGACTGCGCCGGCCAGGGCCGCATCGACGTGTTCTTCCTGTCCGGCGGAGAGATCGACGGCGAAGGCAACATCAACCTGGTCAGCATCGGCGATCCCGAAAAGCCAATCGCGCGCTTTCCCGGCTCGTTCGGCTCGTCGTATCTCTATTTCGTGGTGCCGAAGGTGATCCTGTTTCGCACTGAGCACTCCAAGCGCACGCTGGTGCCGAAGGTGTCCTACATCAGCGCGCCGGGCGGCAGCGACGACAACGTCCACCGCACCGGCGGACCGATCGCGCTGATCACCAACCGTTGCCTGTTCTCGTTCGACCAGGCAACGCGGCGCTTCTGGCTGGAGAGCGTGCATCCCGGCCACACGCTCGACGAGGTGGCCGCCAACACCGGCTTCGAGTTCGACCGCCCGGCGGACGTGCCGGTCACGCCCGCGCCGTCGGCCGAGACGTTGCGGCTGATGCGGCAGGTGGTGGCGCCGGAATTGGCCGATATCTACCCGCAATTCGCCACTCGGGTGTTCGGATACAAGGCCGCCTCGTAGGGTTGCGGACCCTGTCGCGGCATGGTCTTTATGGGCCAGGTCGAACGAAAATCAAAAGGGGACGGAACGCGTGAAGACAGTGGAAGTCGGCGCCATCGGCGTGGGTTGGGTCGGCGGAACGCGGGTGGAAACCCTGTCGCGCACCGCGCTGGTGGACAAGCTCCACCTCTGCGACATCAAGCCGGACCGGCTCGCCGAATTGAAGGCGCGCTACCGCCCGGCGACCGCGACGCTCGACTACCAGGACATCATCAAGAACGACAACATCTCGGTGGTGTTCATCTCGACCACGCCGGAAACCAACCACTATCCGATCGCGCGCGACTGCCTGAAAGCCGGCAAGAACGTGATGCTGGAAAAGCCGATCGCGCTCGAATTGTGGGAGGCCGACGAGCTGATCATGCTCGCCAAGCGAAACAACCTGAAATTCACCATCGGCTACTCGCAGCGCTTCAACACCAAGATCGCCTACGCCAAGAAACAGATCGTCGACGGCACGCTCGGCAAGGTGGTGTCGGTGCTGGTCAGCCGGCATTTGTCGCGCGCGCTGGGCAAGAAGATCGCGAGCCGGGTGCGGCTGTCCCCGGTGGTGATGGAATCGACGCACGATCTGGACTTCGTGATGTGGCTGCTGGAGCCCGCCAAGCCGGTGCGGGTCTATTCGCAAGGCGCCTACGGCTACATGGAGCCGATCAACGGCTCGCACGACGTGATGTTCACCACCGTGACCATGGACAACGGCGTCGTGGTGATGATCGGCGGCGGCTGGAATTTCCCGGAGAGCTTCCCGAACTACTGCTCGACCTGGATCGAGATCACCGGCACCGACGGCGCCCTCGTCCTCGACGACACTCAGCGCGACAACTGGCTGAACACCGAGAAGACCGGCCAAGTGTTCCCGATGTCTACCATGCCGGGCGAGCAGGTCGATCATGTGTTTGCCGGCGGCATGGGACCGGAGACCATCCATTTCCTCGAATCCTGCATCCAGAACAAGCCGGTGATGGTGACGCCGGAGAGCGCGCGCGTGGTCATGGAGACGTATTCGGCCGCGGACCTGTCCGCCGACCGTGGCGAGCCGGTGAGCCTCCCGCTCACCAACGAGACCGTCGCAGCCATCGCCGACCTCAAGGCGAAATACCGGGCAGGCATCAACCCGGCGCTGAAGGCATGAGAGCCCAGGCCGCGGACATCGGGCTTGCGATCATCGGCGGCGGGCGCGTCGGCCTTTTCCGCGGCGAGGTGGCGAACCGCCACCCGGCGGTGAAATGGATCGGCCTCGCCGAAAAGAACCCGAACCGTGCCGGCGATGTGGCGCCGAAGATCGGCGCCGACTTCGTCACCCAGAACCATGTCGAACTGCTCAAGCGGCCCGAGGTCACCTGCGCGATCATCGCAACCGACGAGCATCTGCACGTCGATCCGATCATGGCGGCGATCGAGCGCGGCATTCCGCTGCTGATCGAGAAGCCGCTCGCCACCGACCTCGCTCAGTCCGCCAAGGTGCTGAAGGCGATCAAGGACGCCAAGATCGACGCGGTGGTCGGCTATACCCAGCGGTTCCGCCGCAAATGGCTGGCCGGCAAAGAAAAGGTGCGCACCGGCGCGCTCGGCGAAGTAACGCTGGTTACCTCGCGCGCGTTCATGAATCGTCTGGTCGCCATCGACAACTACAAGCGCACCGACGATCCGAAATCCATTTCACCGATGGTGATCTCCGGCACCCACGCGCTCGACATGTGCATGTGGTACCTGGAGAAAAAAACGCCGGTCGAGTGCTACGCGCGCTCCATCGATAAGGTGCTCGGGCCGCTCTATCAGGGCATCGACGCCACCGCCGGCATGATCATGATGTCGGACAACAGCGTCTATCATCTCAACATTTCGTGGGCGTTGCCGGTGACGTGGCCCGGCGCAGTCTATTCGCTGGAGGTCGGCATCGTCGGCACCGACGGCGTGCTGACCATCGACGACACCCACCGCGACATGGTGCTCGCCGTCAGCAAGCCGCAGGGCGAAGGCTACGCGCCGGACCAGACGCGCCTGGTGGATTTTCTCGGCAGCTATCCGCCCGGCGACATGGCGCTCGGCGAATTGCGCGGCCCGATGGCGGACGAGACGGTGTCGTGGCTCAACCGCGTCGCGCTCGGCCTGCCGACGCCGGCCGCGACCGTCGAAGAGGCGCACAACAACCTGATGCTGACCAAGGCGCTCGACCTGTCGGCCAAACGCAAGCAGCCGGTGAAGCTGCCGCTCGACCCGGATGAGGAAAACCGCGCGGCATAGAAGCCATTTCAGGCCGCACGCCGGCCGCATCCGCTGGGGGTCTACGATGATCGGCAACTCGACAACGGCCTGGGGCTGGCCTGCCAAGCTGCTGCATTGGACCGGCGCGATCCTCATTCTGTTGCTGCTCGGGCACGGCTGGTGGATGACGCATCTGGCTCCCCGCCCGGACCGGTTTGCCCATTACGCGGGGCATGCGGGCCTCGGCTACGATTTCCTTGTGCTGCTGATGCTGCGACTGCTCTGGCGCTGGACCCATGCTGTGCCGGCTCTTCCTGCCGGCCTGCAACGGTGGGAGCGAGTGTCCGCCCAGGCGGGCCATGTCAGCCTTTATATTCTGATGCTCGGCTCGACACTCACGGGCTGGGCTCTGGCCGGCACGTTCCGAACCCCGCTGAACAAAGACGCTTTCGGACTGCCGATCCCATCGATCTACACCAGCCAGGATCGCGCCATGCATGGGCTGTTCGAAGAATCGCATGAGATTCTGTCTTATCTTCTGGCGGCGCTGATCATCGTTCACGTCGCGGGTGCGCTGCGGCATCACTTTGTGAAACACAACGACGTGTTGCGGCGCATGTGGGTTGGGGCTCGCAGCAACCGGTGATGGGCGCACGCCGTAGGGAGAATCACATGAGAAAGTATTTACTTTGTGCGAGCGTCCTGCTGATCGTGGCGAATCCGGCCGCCGCGCAGGAGGACGTCGCCTCCTTTTACAAAGGCAAGGTGGTGCGGCTGATCGTCGGCATCGGCGTCGGCTCAGGCTATGACATCAACGCGCGGCTTCTGGCGCGCTATCTGCCGAAATACATTCCCGGCAATCCCAGCGTCATCGTGCAGAACCAGCCCGGCGCGGGCTCGCTCAGCATGACCAACCAGCTCTACGCAGCGGGACCGTTCGACGGCACCGCGATCGGCGCCTCGTTCAACGGGCTGCCGACCACGCCGCTGCTGCAGCCGGCCGGCGCGCGCTTCGAGGCGGTGAAGCTCAACTGGGTCGGCAGCACCAACCGCGAAACCCAGGCGATGTACGTCTGGCACACCGCGCCGATCCAAACACTCGCCGATCTCACCAGCACGGAAATGATCGTCGGCGCGCAGGCGCCGGGCTCGACGCAGTATGATTATCCGAAGCTCGGCGAAAAGCTGTTCAACTGGAAGTTCAAGGTCATCACCGGCTACGAGGCCACGCCGAAAATCCATCTCGCCATGGAGCGCGGCGAGGTGCACGGCACCTGGGCGAACTGGTCCACGCTGAAGGCGATCAGCGAGCAGTGGATCAAGGAGAAGAAGATCCGCATCCTGGCGCAATGGGCGCTGCGCAAGCATCCGGAGCTGCCCGACGTGCCGCTGATCCTCGAACAGGCCAAGACCGAGGAGCAGAAGCAGTCGCTTGCATTGGCGCTGGCGCGGCTGGAATTCGGCCGGCCGTTCTTCATGCCGCCGAACGTGCCGGCCGAGCGCGTCATCGCCATCCGCCGCGCGTTCGACGCGGTGATGAAAGACAAGGACTTTCTCGACGAGGCCGAAAAGCTGAAGATCGAGATCGATCCGCTGAACGGCGAGCAGGTGGCTGGGCTGATCGAGCAGATCTACAAGACGCCGGCCGAGACAGTCGCGCACGTGCGCGACGCGATGGCGCCGAAGTAGGCGCGGCTCGCAACATTCTCCGACCTCACCCTGAGGAGGCGCGAAGCGCCGTCTCGAAGGATGGGCTGCAACCAACGCGCGGTCATCCTTCAAGACGCGCGCAAGAGCGCGTTCCTCAGGATGAGGTTGGGGCAAGTTGAAGTCCTGTTAGTCCCGTTCGCGTAGCGGCATGATCTTCAGCTCACCCGCAAGAATGTCGAGTTGCGCGACCACCTCGGGAAACACCGGCACACCATCCCTCAATCGCTCGGCGCGGCGCGACCGGCGCTGCTCACCCGGCAGTCTGATCGAGTCAAACCCCGGCAACACCTTGGAGCTTCGCAGATCGCGCAACTGGCGGTCGATCTGCGCCTTGAACACATCGATCGGCAGGAAGCGTGACACGTCGAGAGCGATGATGAAGTGCCCGGTGTTGCATTCGCTTTCGTCGTCCGCGTTGAAATCGACCACCTCGCGGCCGAACGCCGCGCCGTTGAGCACGCCCGCGAGCAGCCCCAGCACCAGCGCCAGCCCGGAGCCCTTGTGGCCGCCGATCGGCAGCAGCAGGCCATTGCCGCTCTTGGCCGAATCGGTGATCGGCTTGCCGTCCGTGGCGCTGACCATCCAGCCCTCGGGCATCGGCTTGCCCTGCAGCTTGGCGGCCTTCACGGTCCCGTAGGAGACCACCGTGGTGGCGATATCGAGCACCACCGGCGGCTCCTGTCCGGCCGGTAAGGCAATCGCGATCGGATTGGTGCTGAGCAGGCTTTCGGCGGCGCCCCACGCCGGCATGTGGTTGGCATTGGCCACCGCGGAGTAGATGCCGATCATGTCGTGCGGCAGCGCCATCGCCGCGTAAGTGCCGGCCGCGCCCGCGTGGTTTGAGCGGCGAGCGCCGACCCAGGCCACGCCGTTCTGCTTGGCCAGCGCAACCGCCGTATCGGCGGCGCGCTGCATCACCAGATGGCCCATGCCGTTGTCGCCATCGACCGTGGCTGTGGCCGACGCCGTCTGCGCGACGGTGACATTCGCCTTTGGATTGACGCCGCCGGCCTTGATGCGCCGCACGTACTGCGGCAGCCGGAACACGCCGTGCGCGTCGGCGCCGGTGAGATCGGCTTCGAGCATCAACTCGGCCACCTTCGCCGCGTCGGCCGATGGCATCCCGACCGCCACCATGGCGTCCGCGATGAGCGCGGCGATGGCAGCGGCCGAAACGCGCGCCTCAGGCATTTACTTCACGCCCGCCAGCAGCTTCTGTACCAGACCGTTGAGCATGGTGAGCTTGTCCATCTCCCCGCACGACAGCGCCTTGACCTGCCGCGCGCACTCGAAGGTGCCCATGTCGTAGGGGTAGTCGCTGCCGAGGATGACCTTGGCCGCGCCGAACTCCTGCACCAGGAATTCAAGCTGCGGCTTCGAGTGCAGGATGGTGTCCCAGTAAAACGTACGGATCGTCTCGGCCGGCGGAACCTTCAGATGCTTCTGCGGCTCCGGGCGCACATGCCAGCCGTGCTGCCAGCGGCCGGCCTGGTACGGCGTGAAGCCACCGCCATGCACCATGTAGAAGCGAATGTTAGGGAAGCGCTCGATGACGCCGCCGAACACCAGCGATGCCGCCGCGATGGTGGTGTCGAGCGGATTGCCGATCAGGTTTTGCAGATAATAGTTCTTCAGGCGGTCGGCGCCGGCGACATTGTTCGGGTGGACCATGCAGAACGCGTTATGCGCGTTGGCGACCTGCCACACCGGCTCGAAATCGGGTTCGTCTAGATTCTTGCCGTTGATGTTGGAGCCGATCTGCATGCCCTTGAGCCCGAGCTTGCCGACCGCGCGCTCCAGCTCATCGGCGGCCGCCTTCGGCGCCTGCATCGGCAGGGTGGCAATGCCGTAGAAGCTGCGCGGATAGTCGCGAACGTGCTTGGCGATCTGGTCGTTCTGCACGATGCAAGCCGCGGTGGTGAGACCCGCGTCCTGATTGTAGAGAAACGTTTGCGGCGTATTGGAGAGCACCTGCATATCGACGTCGGATGCCTTCATGTCCTTGAGGCGTTGCTCGATGTCGAAACCGCCGAGCGGGAATGGCCGGTACGGCACGCCCGCCACCGTCCACTCGTAGATGTCCTTCTCGATCTGCTTGAGCTTCGGCGCGACCTTCGGGGTCTCCTTTTCCAGGAGCTTCATCGTCTCTTCGGTGCAGATGTGAGCGTGGGCATCGATCGCGAACGGATTCGGCATCTTGGACAACTCCCTATCAACGTCATGGCCGGGCATGGTCGTTCGAAGATCGCGTCGCTTCGCTCGCCTATGTCCTGGCCATCCACGTCTTTTGTTTGTGGTTACACTAGTAAAGCAAGGCGTCGATGCCCGTCACAAGGCCGAGCATAACGAACGAAAGGTCAGAGCAGAAAACTCACCGCCCCCATCGCGCCCAATTCCTCGGCATCCAGAATCGCGCGCCGCTCCTGGATCTTCAGCCCCGCGTCGGTGCGCTTCAGCTTGTAGCGGTAGCGGCCGATGAACTGGCGCGGCGCCGGCTCGTTGCGACGATGGCGGAAGATCGCGAAATTGGCCGCCACCAGGATCAAATCGCCGTCCATGCCGGTGATGCGCACGTTGGTGATCAGCCGCCGGGTGTTCGACGGCGGATACTCGGCGTGGCAATTGGGGTCTTTCAGACGGATAACGCGCTCGCGCAATCGCACGATGTCGTCGGCAATGGTGAACAACGTGAAGCGGTGATCGCCATCGGGCTTGTCGTTCGGCGGAACGTAGTACTCGGCGATGTCGGTGAGCAGCGAAAGCCAGTCGTCGAGCCGCCAGGAATCCAGCAGATCGGCCTCCTGATAGAGGAAGTCCTCCACCTCGGCGCGGGTCACCGTCGCCGCCGGATCAAGCGGCTTGTTCATGCGGACGCTCCGTTCATCATCGCGTCCCACTTGCGCCAGAACACGCGGAGATGTCCCTCGTCGGTGGCAAGCTGCTCCTGGCTGCTGCCCATGCCGCGCGACAGATCGGTCCACGGCACCTCACGCCACGCGGCGTAACCCTGCTGCGCCAGTTCCAGTGCCGCCACGTCATCGGGTGTCGCGAATCCGCCGGGGCCATAGAAGGTGAGGAAGGCGTGCAGCCGGCGGGCGCGTTGCGCCTCGGTCTCCTCGACCGGACCGAGCGCCCAGGCCGTGACATGCATCAGGTCCGGCGCGACCGGCGTGAAGTGGCGCACCGTCACCGACGAACCGTCGTTGATAACGAGATTGGGAAAGATGCAAAGATTGCGGTTGGTGTTGGCGACCCGCTCCGCTCGCGCCTCGCCCAGCCGGCCCACCAGTTCCTTGCGGATGGCGTCGATGTCGGCCTTGGCCTCCTCGCCGAACACCGAAATCCAGCGCGCCACCGGACGGCCGCGGTAGTTCGGGTTGTCGGTCGTGAGATGGCCGTTGCCGAGATCCTTACCGAAGCCTTTGGTCGGCAACATGTGGCCTTTGGTCGGCGTGACGTTGACGCCGGAGTTGCGCATGTAGTTGAGCCACGTCGAATGCGTGGTGACGAGGTGGTAGTCGTCGACGCTGTTCTCGACCAAGAGCTTCCAGTTCGCCTTGATGTCGTATTCCTGGGTGCCAGCGATGATCTCCATCTTGCCGGATGGCGACTGATCGACCACGAGATCGATGTAGTCCTTCGCGCCGGCGAGATAGGTGTGCAGGTCCTGCGCATCGGGATCGAGGTTGGCGAAGTAGAAATCCTTGTAGTGCTCGAGGCGCGCCACCGGCGTCAGGGCCTTGCCCTGCTTGTCGTAGCTCGGTGGATAGGCGTCGTCGCCGGGAATGCCCTTGACCGAACCGTCGGTGTTGTAGGTCCAGCCGTGATAGATGCACTGGAATTGCCGCGTGTTGCCCTCGCGCTCGCGGCACACCAGCGCGCCGCGATGGCGGCACACGTTGAACAGCGCGCGCACCTCGCCCTTGCGGTCACGGCAGAAGATGACCGGACGGCCGGCGACATGACGGGTGCGGAAATCGCCCGGATTCTTCACCTCGGAGGCGTGGCCGACATAGACCCAGCACTTGTCGAAGATGGCGCGGTTCTCGTTCTCCAGGATGTCGGGCGAGACGAACACCTTGCGGTGAACTTGGAAGGTCAGATTCGCGGTGTCCTCGACGACCAATCCGCCGTCGCCATATCCGTTGGAACGGCCATCTTTATTGGTGTGATCGAGCATGTCGGGCTCCAGCGGCGGGGCACGGAATTTGCGATTTCTCTATATCTATCCGCTGGAACCGTCCACCGCCACCTGATGTTCCAGGGCCACGTCGCGGCCCTGCCGCGCCGATTGCAGGATGGCGAGCGCGACCTCCACGGTGGCCTTGCCCCAGCGGCCATTTTGGACCGGTGGCTTCCCCGCTCGGATCGCCACGCGCATGTCGTCCAGCACCTCGCGCCGGCCCGGCATGCTTCCACCACGGGGCAGCGCAATCTGCCGCATCCCGTCGCGGCTGTAGACCGCGAGGCCGTCAGCCGTGGCGCGCATGTCGCCCTGGGCGCAGGTGACGATGGTGACGCCGAAATGCGGCTGGTGCGGCGGCAGCGCGCTGTTGGTCGCGCCATAGGCGAAAGCCGCGGTGCGCGCCTCCGCTTCGTCCTGGGCGAGGGCCAACGCCCGGCGGGCAGCGCCATGCGCGATCTCCTTCGGCGCGCCGCGCTCGCTGATGCCGAAATGCCATTCATCGGAATCGAAATGATCGTAGCCGCTGTAAACGAGTGACGCGGCGGCGCCGTTGTCGAATTGCAGAAGCGCGGCGCAGGACGCCTCGGTCGGCCGCGCGGGATCGAGCGCGGTCGTGTGCGCGCGGACGCTGCGGACCACGCCGCCGGCCAACAGCCGTACGGTGTCGATCTGATGCGGCACCTGGTTGAACAGGATGCCACCGCCCCGGGCGGTGTCGAGTTCTTCCGGACGCCGCGGACGATAGAGATAGTTCGTGTAATTCAGGCTGTGAATGAGCCCGAGCTTGCCCAGTTCGCCGCGAGCAATGATTTCCTGCATCAGACGAACGGCGGGATCGAACGCGTGGGTGTGCCCCACCACCAGATGCACGTTGTGCCGTTCCACCGCGGCGATAATGGCGTCGCACTCCGCCAAGGTGAGCGCCATCGGCTTCTCAAGGATGATATGCTTGCCATGTTCGGCCGCGAGGCGCGCATGTTCGGCGTGAAACTGATGCGGCGTGGCGATGTACACGACCGAGACCGCGGCGTCGCGGACGAGCATCCGGACGTCCTCGTAGGCCCGCGCATTGTGGTCGCGGGCGAAGGCGTCGCGCGGCCCCTGATGCGGGTCGGCGCCAGCCTTCAGGACGAAGTCCGGGTGCTTGGCCGCCGCATGGACTATCACCGCCCCGGCCATGCCGAGGCCGGCGATTCCCAGGCCGATGGGGGTGGTTCCAGGGGTCATTGCGCGATCTAATTGTGGCCGGTATCTTTTGGTTTCGTGACCTCGACCTTACTCGCCCTCAGTGGAAAGCCCTAGCCGACATGGACACCAAGACCGACAGCCACGCCAAGGCCACCCGTCGCGTCGAGGACGATTACCTGTTGCGCGGAACCGGCCGCTATATGGCCGACGCCCCGCTGCCGGGCCAGACTTACGCCTGTTTTGTGCGCTCGCAGCACGCCCATGCCGACGTTAAGTCGATCGACACCACGGCGGCCCTCGCCATCAAGGGCGTCGTTGCCGTTATCACCGCCGCCGACATCAAGGCGGCCAATGTGGGCAATCTGTCGCAGCACCCGCCAGTGGCGGGCCGCGGCGGCGCCAAACTGATCATGCCGGTCCGCCCGGCTCTGGCCGGCGACCGGGTGCGCCACACCGGCGAAGCGGTAGCCATGGTGATCGGCGAGACCTTCGCGGCGGCGCAGGACGGCGCCGAGGCCGTCGAGGTGAACTACGCACCGCTCGATCCGATTACCGACTTGCGCGAGGCCGTGAAGTCCGGCGCGCCGCAAGTGTGGCCTGAGGCGCCCGGCAACATCGCCGTCGACTGGGCCGGTCTGACCGCCAACCCGGACGAGATGGCGGCCAAGGTGGATGCCGCGATGAAGTCTGCCGCCCACGTGGCACGCATCTCGCTGGTGCACCAGCGCATCAACGTCGCCTCGATGGAGCCGCGCGGCGGCACCGCGAGCTACGATCCGGCGACCGAAAGCTACCTGCTGCGGGTCTGCTCGCAGGGCGCGCGCGCCATGCGCGACGCCATGGCCGGCGTGATGGGCATTCCGCCGGCGAAGATCCGCGTCACCACCGAGGAGGTCGGCGGCGCCTTCGGGCTAAAGACCGGCCCCTACCCGGAATACATCGCCATGCTGGTCGGCTCGAAGAAGATCGGCCGGCCGGTGTTCTGGATGTCGGGCCGCAACGAATCCTTCGTCAGCGACAACCACGCCCGCGACGCCTACAGCGACGTGGAACTGGCGCTCGACGACAAGGGCAAATTCCTGGCGCTGCGCATCCGCCATCTCGGCAGCATGGGCGCTTACATCGGCGCGGTCGGCGCCAACATCCAGACCGGCAACATGATGCGCTGCCTGCCCGGCATGTACGACATCAAGCTGATCGATGCGCAGAGCAGGTGCGTGTTCACCAACACCACGCCGACTGCGCCCTATCGCGGCGCCGGGCGGCCGGAGGCGAGCTATTGCCTCGAGCGCGTGGTCGATGAAGCGGCGCGCATCACCGGCATCGACCCGATCCGGCTGCGTCGCAAGAATCTGATCCCGAAGAAGGCGATGCCATACAAGACAGTCGTCGGCACCACCTACGACAGCGGCGACTTCTCGACCGTCATCGACAAGGGCTTGGCGCTCGCCGACTACGAAGGCTTCAAGGCTCGCAAAAAGGAAGCAAAGAAGCGCGGCATGCTGCGCGGCATCGGCATCTGCTTCGTGCTGGAGCACGCCGGCGGCTCGCCGGTGGAAGGCACGCAGGTCGTGTTCCCCGGCGGCGACAAGATGACGTTCGTCATGAACGTGCAGTCGACCGGCCAGAGCCACGCCACGATCTTCCCGCGGATGGTGGCCGAACGTCTCGGCATCAAGGCCGAACAGGTCGGCCACGCCCACGGCGACAGCGCCCACGAGATCGCCGGCTACGCGTCGGTCGGCTCGCGCACCGCGATGACCGCCGGCCACGCCATGGTGAAGACGCTTGAGGCCATGATTGCCAAAGGCAAGAAGGTGGCCGCGACGGCGCTCGAAGCCGGCGAAGGCGACATCGAATACAAGAGCGGCGCCTTCAACGTGGTAGGCACCGACCGGCGCATGACGCTGTTCGACGTGGCGGCGCGCGCCAAGGAGATGAAGAAGAAGGGCGAGATCACCGAGGACCTCGACACCAAGGTGGTCACCGAAACACCGCTCACCTTCCCGAACGGTTGCCACATCGCCGAGGTCGAGGTGGATCCGCAGACCGGACTGTCGACACTCGCCTCCTATTCGGCGCTCGACGACAGCGGCAATATTCTCGACCACACCATCGTGTCCGGCCAGGTGCACGGCTCCGTAGCGATGGGCATTGGCCAGGCGATGATGGAGCACACCGTTTATGACGAGGGCGGCCAGCTCCTGTCGGCCTCGTTCATGGACTACGCCATGCCGCGCGCCCAGCATCTGCCGATGTTCAAGGACGATGTGTACGAGGTGCCGGCGACAACCAACCCGCTCGGCGTCAAGGGCGCGGGCGAGGCCGGCACCACGGCGGCAATCGCGGCGGTGATGAACGCCTTCGCCGACGCGATCCCGGGCGCGGGACACAAGATCCAGATGCCGGCCACGCCCGAGCGGGTTTGGAAGGCGTGCCAGGAGATGACGGGCTGACCAATCACCGAACGGTCTAGAAACGCGTCGTCAGTTCGGTCAGCCAAGCTGGCGACGCATCGACCAGCACGGTTTCAAGACGCTTGTCGAGGCCGGTGAAAATCAGCACACCGACCGACACGAGCAACACGCCCAGCAAAACCTGCCCAGCAAAACCTTGCCCCCGCTGCCGAGAGCCATCAGACTGCCGCGCCACCGCAGCAGCGTCTCGCGCGACATCATGCCGATCAGCAGGAGCGGCAATGCCGCGCCGAGGCCAAACGCCGCCATCGTAAGCGCAACAACTCCCAGATTTTCAGCGCGCGCGGCGAGGACCGACGCACTGCCCAGCGTCGGCCCGACGCAGGGGCTCCAGACCGCGCCGAGCAACAGTCCGACGCTGAATTGACCGCCCAACCCACGCCCCGGGGCGCCACCGATGTGTGACTGCGCCCAGTTGCCGAACGGTCCGGCGGCGGCGGCGACCCGCGCCTGCAGACCGGGCATCAATAGCACGCAACCGACAGCCACCAGAAGCACCGCCGCCGCCGCACGGAAAACGTCCTGATCCAAGCCGGCGGAGAAGCCAATCGTCGCCACGAACAGCCCAATCGCGACAAACGATAAAGCAAGCCCCGCGGCAAGCGCCACGGGGCCGAACCGGTGTTGGCCCAGCGCCGTTCCAACCACGATCGGCACCAGAGGCAGTACGCAAGGCGACAGCGTGGACAGGATACCCGCGATCAGCGCCAGCCCGATGCCGCCCATGCGGAAATCAGATCGCCTTGCCGAGCAGCGTCGTGATCGAGCCCGCGTTGGTATCGCCGGTCGAGCGACCCGTCTCCTGCTTGCCCTTGAAGACAATCAGCGCGCTCTGCTTCTGCACACCGAACTTCTTCAGCAGGTCTTTCTGCGTGTCGAAGTCGATGTTGAAGCTGACCAGTTCCTTGAACTTGGATTCGCCCTTGAGCGTCGACAGGATCGGCGCCTGCGCCTTGCAGACCGGGCACCACGGGGCGGTGACTTCAACCAGGATCGGCTTGCCGGCGGCCTGCGCCGCATCGAACGCTTTTTCGTCGAACGCCTTCTTGTCCGCCGCGTAGGCATTCGCGCCGAGCATGAGCATCGCGGTCACCGCGCCGAGCAGATGTCGTCTGTTCATTGAAAACCTCCCCATGAAAATCGGAAACACTACGACCTTCTAACAAGTCGTCCCGAAGACGCGTTTCACATTTGACCGGACACCGATCACGAATGCGTCACTCGGGGTCAATCGTGAATCACCACGAGCCGGCCGTCCTCCAGTCCGGCCACCAAAGCGACACGACCGCGAACAAACGTTGTCGCGATGTTGGTGGCCGTTCGCGCCGGCAACGGCACGCGTGCGATGTCATACGACCGTGGATTGAACCCGATGAGCCGCAACGATCGCCGGTCGAGGCTCGGCACCGCGAGATCGGGCCGGCCATCGCCATCGAAATCAGCCGTCGCGCTCATCCCAAGGACACGGGAGCCAATCACATGATTCGAAGCGTCGGCGGTCTCGGCGCTCTTGTGCAGCTTTCCGTTCACCAGGGACCACAACTCCAGAATGCCGGCCACATGCGGCTGGCGCACCAGGGCGATTGCGGCAGCGCCGTTGCCGGTGAAATCGGCGATGCCCGCGGGGTTGAGCCAGGCGTTGGGATGACCGATCGGTGGCGTCTCCGCGACGATTGAAGCGGTTTCGGCATCGACGATCGCCAGCGCCGAACCGCGATCGAGATAGGATTTGACGATGACAATCCTTTCAGCGCCGCCGATTCTGGCGATGCGCGGCTCGATATCCTCGAACACCGCCTCCGGACCGATACGCACGGTGTCGCGCCGGCCGTCCCGGCGCTCGATCACCAAACTGCCTGCTTCGATCGCGTCGCCCAGGACGCCATGCTGGTAGCGCGTGGTCGGCTCGCCGAGCCAGGCCCGCGCAACGACACCGTCGCCGACGGCGACCCGCGCATCCGGCAACGCGCCGCTTGGAACGGCGGGACGAACTGGCGGCGATGCCGATTCCAGTTGCTTCGCGTTGTCGACCAGCCGGTACCAGTTCTGCCCGATCGCGACGCGAACCTCCCCGTCCTTCGCCTCGACCGCTGTGACCCGGCCAGCCGCCGGCACCACGTCAGCGCGCCAATCGGCGGCCATCGCCGGGCTCAGCGCCAGCAGAATTGCCGAGGCCGCCCCGAGCAGCAACGTGACGCCGACCTTTTTCATCCGATCGAGCGCTACCGGAGATGCTTCCCGGCATCCCATCCCTGAGCCGTGAGGTGCTTCTCGCCGAACTCGAGCGGTTCGTCCTCCAATGGAGTCGCGAAGGTGTCGTTCCAGCGGTTGAGAAATCCGAACATCGAGATCACGCCGACAATCTCAACCACCTGATCGTCGCTCCAATGCCTGCGAAGCTCCGTGAACATCTCATCGGTGACGGCGTTCGGGACACATCCAGCCGCAACGGCGACGTCGAGCGCGGCCCGTTCGGCGTCGTTGAACAGGGGACTGGTTTTATACTCCCACACCGCATCCAGTTTCCGCTGTTCAACGCCCAGTTTCGAAGCGCCTTCGGCGGTGTGCGCCATGCAGTATTTGCAGCCGGCCGAACGGCTCGCGACGTGCGAAATCAGCCGTTTGAGTTTGAGATCCACCTTGCTTTGGGGATCCCAGATGGCCGCGCTCATCTGCGTAAAGCCGCTCACCATTTTCGGGACGCGCTGCATTATGAGCATGCTGTTTGGAATAAAGCCCATCCGCTTGCGCGACGTTTCGAACTGGTCTTTCAATTCCGGAGTATGTTCGGGCGAAAGCGGCGCGAGGCGCGGCGCCGGGCGTGTCCTTTGATCCATCCAAGTCCCCCATGGGTTGCTTAAAAAACGGCGCGATGGCCGATGCGTTTCAACGCGGTGGCGCGGATAGCCCGCGGCGCCGATTGGCAATCGAAGCACTCTAACATGAAGCAGTCCCGGGCCGACCCGCTCTACGCGTGCGTCCCGGTGACGCTCCGCGGCGCCGGCAGTTCGACCACGAGGGTGTCGAACTCGTTCTGTATCGGCGCGCTGATGACCGGTTCGTCCGGCAGCTTGTCCGCCGGCTCGTACCACGGCCGGCGATCCTTGATGCCGTTCTCGAGCGCGTGCGCGATCAGGCGGCCGATCTCCTCGCCGGTCAGCGGGACGAGCTTCTTATCGGCGTCGTACTTGTAGAGCTGCGGGCAGAAATAGACCGCATGAATGCGCCAGTCGAAGCCCTCGACATAGAGGAAGTGCTCGGCCTGCAGCAGGATGTTGTATTTCTTGACGATGCGCCGCTCCAGCGTCGTCCGGGCAACGCGAAGCCGCTCCGGCGACGGGCCGACGATGGTGCCCGCCTCGAGCAGGACCACCCAGTCCTTGCTGGCGGCGTTGTCGCGGTGAATCCGGACCAGATGACTGGGTACTTTTCGCCGGATCAAGCCCATGGCGCTCCCCTCTCCTCACGCAACCAAGGACTTTCAGGGTAACAACCTGGACGTTCGGGTCAATCGGACCGCACGTCAGTCGGCCGCGGTCTGTTCCAGATTGACACACACATGCCCGTCCTGGACCACCACCTTGTAGGTCCGCAGCGGCGTGAAGCAGGGCGCCTGCACCGCCGCACCGGTCTTGATGTTGAACGAGCCGAAGTGCAGCGAGCACTCGATGATGTCGTCCTCGAGAATGCCGTCCGCGAGGCTCGCCGCGCCGTGGGTGCATTCGTTGTCGGTGGCGTAGAACGTGCCGCCGAGGTTGTAGACGGCGATAATGGCATCGCCCACCTCGAAGCTCTTCGCGGAGTTCTCCGCGATGTCCGAGGCGGGGCAGATTTTCACGAGTTCAGACATGCGTCGGTTCAGCCCTGCGAGATGAATTTGGTGACGAGATAGGCGCCGAGCCCTTCGATGCCGCCCTCGCTGCCGTGGCCGGATTCCTTGACGCCGCCGAACGGCGTCTCCGGCGTCGAGATCGCAATCGAGTTGACGCCGACCATGCCGGATTCCAGCGCGTCGCTGATCGCCGCCGCCGTGGTGCTCGACGTGGTGAAGGCATACGCCGCAAGCCCGAATTCCAGCGAGTTGGCGCGTTCGACCACCTCGTCGAAGGTCTTGAAGGTGACGACTGGCGCGAGCGGCCCGAACGGCTCCTGGGTCATGATCTTGGAATCGTCCGGCACATCGGTGATAACCGTCGGCTCGTAGAAGTAGCCCTGGTTGCCACGGCGCGTGCCGCCGGTCTGAATCTTGCCGCCGCGGTCCTTGGCGTCGGCGACGAAGGCGTCCATCGCGTCGAGACGCCGGGCGTTGGCGAGCGGGCCCATCGCCACGCCTTTCTCCAGGCCATCGCCGACCTTCACGCCCTTGGCGTATTCGGTGAAGCGCTTGAGGAATCGCGGGTAGACATCCTCCTGCACGTAGAAGCGGGTCGGCGAGATGCAGACCTGCCCGGCGTTGCGATATTTGAACGCCGCGATGGTATCGGCCGCCTTCTCGGGGTCGGCGTCGGCGAACACCACCACCGGCGAATGGCCGCCAAGCTCCATGGTCGTGCGCTTCATGCTCTTGGCGGCGAGCTGGGCCAGATGCTTGCCGACCGGAATCGAGCCGGTGAAGGAAATCTTGCGCACCGCGTCCTTGGTGAGCAGATGCTCGGAAACCTCCGACGGCACGCCGAACACCAGGTTCAGCACACCCTTCGGCAGGCCGGCATCGGCGAAGCAGCGCACCATCTCGACACAGGCGCCCGGAGTTTCCTCCGACGCCTTGAGGATGAGCGAGCAGCCGGCGGCCAGCGCGCCGCCCACTTTGCGGGCCGGCGTCAGCACCGGGAAATTCCACGGCGTGAACGCCGCGACCACGCCGATCGCCTCCTGCATCACGAGCTGACGGACGCCCTTGCCACGGCCCGGCACGATACGGCCATAGGAGCGGCGGCCCTCTTCCGCGTACCAGTCGATAATGTCGGCGGAGACGATCACCTCGCCGCGCGCCTCAGGGTAGGGCTTGCCCTGCTCCAGCACCATGATCTTGGCGATGGCGTCGTGCCGCTCGCGCATCAGGTCAGCGGCCTTGTGCATGATCTTGCAGCGGTCGTAGGCCGAGGTCGCGCGCCAGATGGCAAAGCCTTGCTTGGCGGATTCAAGCGCCTCGTCGAGATCGGCTTTGCTGGCATGCGGCAGACGCGCCAACGGCTTCTCGGTCGCCGGATTGATGACGTCCTCGCCCTTGCCGCCGCCGCTCTTGCGCCACGCGCCGTCGATGAAAAGACCAAGCTCGCCGTACATGACACCCTCTTTTTTTCTGGCCGGTTCCTCTGGCCGATTTCTTAGCACTTCCGCTGTTGCGCGGCCAACCCGGCGGCTCAAGGCGCGGGGCTTCCGCGGTCGATGCCCCAGAGCAGCAGCACGCAGGCAAGGCTGATGGCGCCACAAGCAAGGAACGCGAGATCGTAGCGGTTGGTGACGGCGACGAAGGCCGCGAAGGCGACCGGGGTGAGCATGTTGGCCAGGAAGATGAGGATGACCGATCCGGCCGCCGTCTCGCCGATCAGCTCCGGCGGCGAGCGCCGCGCCACCTCGGCGATCTGGACGCCGTTCCAGCCGGCCACTAGGACGCCGGCAGCGGCGGCAAGAACCAGGAACGCCCAGAGCGGCCAAGCGGCGGTGCTGAACCCCAGCAACATGGTCGAGATCGCCGATCCGACTGCCGCGATCATCAATGTGGTCGGACCGGACGCCACGCGGTCGGCAATCCAGCCGAGGATGACACGGCCGAACATACTGCTCGTCTGCATCACCGCGAACACCAGCCCCGCCGTGCTGAGCGAATGGCCGAGCGCCACCACCATGTAGGTCACGATGAAGGTCACCCAGGAGGCCTGGGCGATTCCCAGCAGGCCACCCACGCAGGACGCACGCCACAGCCGATCGCCGCGCGACAGAGCGCGCATCGGAATCAGGAAGTCGGCGAGTTGGAAGCAGACCAGACGATGCTGCACCCGCTCGTCCGGCGAAGGATCGATGCGGGCCCGGAACGGCCATGTGAGCAGGACGACGGCGATGCTGGCGACCGCGACGATCACGGCCGCGTAACGCCAGCCCATCGATTCGATCAGCGGCGGGATCAGCAGACCGCCGAGGATACCGCCGAGCGGCACACCAGCCTGCTTGATCGAGAAAACGAGATTGCGATGCGCCTTGGGAATGAAGCGGATCAGCACCTGGCTGCCTGCCGGATTGGCGGCGCCGGCGCCCAGGCCGACGCAGGCGCTGGCGACCAGCGCCAGCCCGATTGAGGGAACCAGATAGAGCAGCAGGCTGGCGGCGCCGATCAGCAGGGTCAGTTGCAGGGTTCGCACGCCGCCCAGGCGGTGCATCACTCCGATCCCCGCGGTGAGCACGATCAGCGAGCCGAACACGCTGGCGGCGGTCAGATAGCCGACCCAGCTCTGTTCCCAGCCGAATTCAACGGTGAACGCCGGCGCGGCCACCGGCACCAGCCGGCCCAGCGCGGCCGAAACGGTCTGCAGGACGAGAATGACTCCGAGTGCGACGATCCAGGTTGGCATCGAATTGTTCTACCCGAAGCAGCGCAGCGGCGGCAGCAAACTCCGTCCTATGGCAGACGCGAAGCGGGCGTTATCCGAAATAGGTGCCGCCGTTCACATTGATGGTCTGCCCGGTCATGTAGCGGGCGCCTGGACCGACCATGAAACGCGCAAGCGGCGCGAAATCGGTCGGCCAGCCGGCACGGCCGAGCCGAGGCTTGTAGACCGGGTGAGGCGGAATCTCGTTCGGCTTGTCGGGCCTTGCCAGCATGGCCGGCACCAGCGTGTTGACGGTGATCTTGTGCGGCGCCAGCTCCATCGCCAGCGCGCGGCTGAAGCCGGCGAGGCCGGCCTTGGCGGTGACGACATGCGCACGGTCCGGGGCGCCCATCGCTCCGGTCAGCCCGCCAACGTTGACGATCGAGCCCATGTCGCTTTTCTTGATCGCAGGCAGGCACGCCTTCACGCAGTGGAACGCGCCATCGAGCACGACGCCGGTGATCAGGCGCCATTCTTCGAACGTCATTTCGTCAATGGTCCGCTCGCCGCGCTGGGCCACATTGTTGATCAGGCAATCGATGCGGCCGAACCGCTTCAAAGCGGCCTCGGCCATGGCGTGGACGGCGGGCGCATCGATGACGTTGGCGAGGGCGACCATCGCCTGGCCGCCCTTGGCCTCGATCTCCTGGACCACACCCTCAGCCTCCGCGAGGTTGCTCCGCACGTTGACGACCACCGCGGCGCCCGCCGCGGCGAGTTCGAGCGCCATGGCACGGCCGATGCTGCGGCCGGCGCCGGTGATGACGGCCACGCGGCCCTTCAATTCTTGTTCTGCCATGTTCGTTGCTCCGTCATGCCCGGGCTTGTCCCGGCCATCCACGCCTTTCTCTCTCTTAAAGCAAGACGTGGATGGCCGGGACAAGCCCGGGCATGACGCCGTGATCGGTTATTCCTTCAACAACGACATATCGATCCGGCGCCCGAGCACGCGATTGGCCAGATCGAGCGCCGCCTTGGCGCGCGCGGCATCATATCCGCCGTGGCGCGCATTGAGCAGGAATTTGTCCTCGATGTCGGCCCGCGACAACGGCTCGTGCGCGCCGCCGCGCATGTGCGGCTGGCGCTCCTCGATGACGCTGCCGTCGCGGAGCGTCAGGCGGATATGGCCGGTGAAGTTGTCGGGATACGGATTGGCGGGGTCGATCCGGTAACGTACCTTTTTCGCCAGCGCCACCACCGCCGGATCCTTCACCGCCGCCTCCGAAAAATCGCTGAGCCCCACATTGCCGCGGATGAAACCCGCGGCGATGCAATAAGGCTGCGAGAATTTTCCGGCGTAGCCGTTGTTCGGAGTCTGCTTGCCCGCGAGCGGCTCCCACAACCGGTGCACGGTGCCCTCGCCCACGTCGCAAACCATCTCCGCCACGTCATCGGCCTTGATGCCGCGCGCGCCGAGCCGCCGGGCGCAGTCGATATACGGATGCGTCATGGTCCCGCACGGATAAAGCTTGAAGGCCAGTGACTGGGTCAGCCAGCGCGATCCAAAATCGCCGGCGATGGCGTCGAAGTTGCCCGTGGTGGTGTTGGCAAAGCCGTGGAAGAACCCATGCACGCCCTCGAAGACCGTACGCGGGCCGGAAAATCCCGCGCGCGCCAGCAGCGCTGCGCGCATGCCCGATTGCGCGGCCCACCCGGCGTGCATCCGTTTGGTCCAGGTGCCCTCGGCCAGATATTCGATAATGCCGGACGCCATCGACCCGACCACGCCGAACGCATCGACGATTTGCTTCTTCTCCAGCTTGAGCGCCTTGCCAACCGCGGCGGCCGCTCCCATCGCGCCGAACACAGCGGTGGGGTGGAAGCCGGCCTTGTGCACCATCTTCGGCGCAACGAGGCCGAGCCGGCACATCAGCTCAATGCCGACCGCCATTCCCCCCAAGGCGGCTTGGCCGTCCAGCCCGAAGCGCTCGGAGACCGCGAGCACCGCCGGAACGATCACCGCGCCCGCATGCACCGGGCCTCCCTCGAAGGTGTCATCGAAATCCTCGCCGTGGGCCGCGGTGCCGTTGACGAAGGCAGCGCCGGCCGCGCTCAGCGTGCGGGTGTGGCCAATCGCGGTGCATAGCCCGTCGCCATCCCAGCCGTTCAGCGCCGCCTGGACATAGTCTTCGTTGCGCGCCGCGATGCAGAGGCCAGTCACATCGATCAGCGTCTCCTGGCATTTCTCGCGCGCCGCAGCGGGCAATCGGGCGGCATCGACGGCGACGATGCGGTCGGCCAGATGCTCGGCAATGGCAATGTCGGGAAGCTGCGCGTCCATCGAATAAATCCTCGTGCCGCCGCCCCACGGAAGCCAGCGGACCAGTTTCTAAATCAATTGTCTCTGAGCCGCACGTTGCCGCCGCCCGACCGCAACCGGTTGGCCAGCGCGACGATGCACGAGGTGACGATCAGCATGATGATGCCGAGCACCGAAATGGCGGCGAGGTCGCCGCTCTCGTTCAGGTCGAAAATCAACACCGAGATGACCTTTGTCTCCGAGGTGAACAGCATGATTGCCGCCGACAATTCACGGATGGTGCCGACGAACACAAAACACCACGTCGCGATCACCGACGTGCGCAGCAGCGGCGCGGTGATCTCGCGGAGTGCGCGCAATCGCGTAGCACCGAGAATACGGCTCGCGTCCTCCAGTTCCGGATGGATCGCTTTGAACGCCGACTGCATCTGCTGATACGCGGCGGGCATGGCGAGGGTCAGGAAGGCCAGCAGCAAAATCCACAGCGTGCCGTAGAGCACGAACGGCGGGCGCGTGTAGCTCAGGAACAGCCCGACGCCGAGCACGATGCCGGGAATGGCGACCGGCGCGGTCGCGAGGAAGCCCAGCGCCTTGTGTCCGGTCACCGCCTCGCGAGTCGTGAGATACGAAATCACAACAGCAACGATGGTGCCGATGGTCGCGGTGGCGATGCCGAGCACGAACGTGTTGTAGAGCGCGAGCCTGGTGGCGCTCAACTCAAAGAACACGAAGTAGATGTTGTGGAAGGTGAAGTTGCTGAACGAGACGAACTGCGAGGCCACCTTGGAGAAGGACGCGTTGAGCAATGCGCCATAGGGCAGGAACACCGGATTGAGCAGCACGATGAAGCAGAATGCCAGCGCCAGCCAGCGCAGACGACCGAGAACGATGAGACGCGGGGCACTGTTCTTGCCGCCGAGAACCGCATACGACCGCCGTCCGAGGATCATATGCTCGGCGCGCAACAGCATGATGGTGAGGATCAAGAGCGGCAACGAGGCCGCGGCGGCAAGCTCCGGCTTCGGCGGATACTGGAACAGGCTCCATATCTTGGTGGTCATGGTGTGGAAGCCGGCCGGCAGCGCGAGGATTGCGGGCGAGCCGAACAGCGTCATCGCCTGGAGGAACGCCACCAGCGCGCCGGCCAGCAGCGCCGGCAGCGCGAGCGGAATGGTGATGCGCCGCGCGGTGACCCAGGTGCCTCCCCCGAGGATCGAGGACGCGTCCTCAAGCTCGCCTGGCGTGCGGTCCAACGCGTTGGCGACCAGCACGAAGACGTAGGGAAACGTGTAGCAGGCGATGACGAAGATCAGGCCGGGGAACGAGTAGATGTTGAACAGAACGGCGTCGGACTCGGCGCCGGTCATCATCCGGTAGACCTTGTTGAGCAGCCCGCTGTTCGGTGCGGCCAGCAACTCCCAGGCGATGGCGCCGAGGAACGGCGGCGTCACGAACGACGCGGTCACCATCAGCCGCACCGTGCGCCGGAACGGCATGTCTGTGCGCGCCACCAGCCAGCCCATCGGCGCGGCGACCGCGCAGCAGATCAGGCTGGTGCTGAAGGCCAGGATGAAGGTGGTGACGAACGGCTCGCGCAGTGTCGGATCGTTCGCCAGGGTGATGAAGTTCTGCAGCGTGAACGCGCCGCTCTTATCGACAAATCCGTAGTAGACCAGCCACGACATCGGCAGCACGATGAGCAGGCAGAGCGCCAGCGCAAAGCCGTAGAGCACGAGCTTCGTGAAATCGAAGCCGTGGGTTATGCGGACGGGCTGATCGGATGCGGTGACGGTCATTTCTGTTTGTCATGCCCGGCTTTGGGCCGGACATCCACGCCTTTCTTCCTTTTCGTCAGTTAAACAAGACGTGGATGGCCGGGACAAGCCCGGCCATGACGTTGATGGGTTGCCACGAAACTCACACCTTAAAAATCTGCGCGTATTTCTGCTTGATCAATTCGGCGTCTCGCTCGACGCCCTCCGGGTCTTCCTTCATCAGCTTGAACTCGCCGAGCTTCTTGACGCCCGGCTTCTCGACCGCCTGCTTGTGCGCGGAATATTGCCGCGCGTAGTCGATTAGGATCTGCTGGCCCTCGCGGCCGTGCATCCAGCTGAAGAACAGCCGCGCCGCGTTCGGATTGGGCGCCGCCTTGAACACCACGCTGGGACTGGTGGCGATCGGCGTTCCCTCGGCCGGGTAGATCACATCAACCGGCTTGCCGACCTCCTTGTCGCGGATGACCAGATAGCCGGCGCCGTCGATCATGATAGCGCGCTCGCCCAGCGCCAGCTTCTTCGGGGTGTCGGTCGCCGACTGCACCTGCATGACGCGCTGCTTGGCAAGCTTCTCGAAATACTCCCAGCCGAGTTCGCGCGCGACCTGAAAGGTGGAGTTCATGATGGTGCCGCTGTAGGCGGGGTGCGCCTTCACCATCTTGCCGGCCCATTTCGGATCGAGCAGATCGGCAAAGCTTTTCGGCGCGTCGGCCATCTTCACCAGGTCGGTGTTGATGCCGAACGGCGACACCAGCACGCGAGTGACCACCTCGAAGCCCTCGGCGTCGAAGTACGCAGCGTCGTAGTTCTTGACCACCTCCTCGGGGAGGTACTGCGCGAGCCAGCCGCTCTTTTTCCAGGCGATGCAGTGCGATTGATCGGAGGTGTTGACCACGTCCACGGCGCGCACGTTGCTCGAATACTCCTGACCGATGCGGGTGAACACCCGTTCGGCGCCGGAGCGCTCGACCCGCACGTTGATTCCGGGGTAGCGAGCCTCGAAATCTTTGCCGAGCTTCTCGGCGAACTGCAGATCCATCGCGGTGTAGAAGACGCACTTGCCTTCCTTCTTCGCCGCCTCGACCAGCGCCGGGGTGACGGCCTCGGCCGGCGGTGGGGCCGCCTTCACCGGCTCGGCGAACACCGTGCCGATGGCGAGCGCCGTGGAACCCTTGAGGACGTCGCGCCGGGATAACGTGGTGCTTTGCATGGCAGACCTCATACCTTGAACACCTTGGTGTAACGCGCCCTGATCTCTTCGCCGTGCTTCTCGACGCCCTCGGCGTCGTCCTTCAGCGTCTTGATGTCCTTCAGCGGCCGGTGGCCCGCCTTCTCCTTGGTCAGCGGGTGCATCGAGCGCAAACCGCCGACATCGATGACAAGCTGCTGGCACTCCGCGGTAAAGCAATAGCTCTGGAACAGCCGAGCGGCGTTCGGGTTCGGCGCGTTCTTGAACAGGCCGTTCGGCCCAATGGCCAGTGGCGTGCCTTCGCTGGCGTAGAGCGGCTCGACCGGTTGACCGGCCTCACGAAGCTGGAACAGGTTGTATTCGTTGCCGTCGGCCTGCACAGCGCGTTCGCCAAGCGCGAGCTTCTTGGGCGGATCGGACGCCGACTGCACTTGCATGACGTTTTGCTGGGCGAGCTTTTCCAGGTACGGCCAGCCGAGATCACGCGCCAACTGATAGGTCGCGGTCATGATAGTGCCGCTATAGCTCGGATGCGCCTTTACGATCTTACCCTTCCACTTCGGGTTGAGCAGGTCGGCGAAGCTCTTCGGCCGGTCCTCCGGCTTCACCAGATCGGTGTTGCAGCCGATCACGCTCAATCCGATACGAAAGCTCGCGTACAGCCCGTCGTCGTTCTTGTGGTCGCCGGGATAATGCTGTGCGACGTCCTCCGGCACGTAAGCCGCCAATAGCCCGTCCCGTTTCCAAACGATGAAGTGCGCGGCGTCGGACGAATTCACCACATCGACCGCGTGGATGCGGCTCGCGTACTCCTGACCGATGCGCTGGAACACGCGCTCGGCACCGGTCCGTTCGACGCGTACGGCGATTCCCGGATATTTCGCCTCGAACGATTTCGCGATTTTCTCCGCCAGCGGCAGGTCGATCGACGTGTAGTAGACGATCTTGCCTTCCTTGCGGGCCGCCGCGATCAGTTCGGGCGTGACGGCGGACGCCGGAGGCGCCGCCGATACAACTCTGGTCGAGCCAAATCCCAGCGCCAGCGCGCCGGAGCCTTTCAACACATCGCGGCGAGAAAATCCGCGCGGCATATCAGACCTTGAAATACTGCGAGTAGCGGGCCTTGATCTGCTCGCTTTCGCGTTCGACCGCGGCCGCATCGTCCTTCAGCACCTTGATGTCCTTCATCGGCATGCGGCCGGGCTTGTCCTTGACCAGCCCATGCGCCGAGCGGAGCCCGCCGAGATCGACGTTGAACTGCTGGCACTCCGCCGAAAGCATGAAGCTCTGGAACAAGCGCGCCGCATTCGGGTTCGGCGCGCTCTTGAGCACGCCGTTCGGTCCGATGATCAGCGGCGAGCCTTCGGACGGATAGATCACGTCGACCGGCTTGCCGGTTTCCTTGAGCTGGAACACCCCGTATTCGATGCCGTCGGCCATGATCGCGCGTTCGCCGAGGGCGAGCTTCTTGGGCGGATCGGAGGCCGACTGCACCTGCATGACGCGCTGCTTGGCGAGCCTCTCAAAATAGTCCCAGCCGACGTCGCGCGCGGTCTGCTGGGTGGCGGTGAGGATGGTGCCGCTGTAGCCCGGATGCGCCTTGACGATCTTGCCGGCCCATTTCGGATCGAGCAGATCTTTGTAGCTTTTCGGCGCGTCCTCGGCCTTCACCAGATCGGTGTTGCGCGCCATCACGCAGAGGTAGACGCGATAGCTCGCGAACAGTCCGTCGGGATCCTTGTGCTCGGGTGGATAATGTTGAGCGACGTCCTCGGGCACGTAGGGCGCGAGGATGCCCTCGCGTTTCCAGACCACAAAGTGGGCGGCGTCGGACGACTGCACCACGTCGCAGGCGTGTATATTGCTGCCCCGCTCCTGGGCGATGCGGGTGAACACGCGCTCGGCGCCGGTGCGCTCGGTGCGGACGGCGATCCCGGGGTATTTCGCCTCGAAAGCCTTGGCGACCTTTTCGGCGAGCGGCAGATCGACCGAGGTGTAATGAACGACCTTGCCTTCCTTCTTCGCAGCCTCGATCAGGGCGGGCGTGACCGCCTCGGCCGGCGGCGCCGCGGCGCAGATCGGTTCGGCGAACAGGCTGACCGCGGTCAGGGCGGTTCCCGCCTTGAGCACATCGCGCCGCGTGAGTTTGGTTTTCATCTCTGCTCTTTCGATTGCTGCCGTCGCCCCGACGACGTCTCAGACTCCGAAAATCTTGCTGTAGCGCGCCTTGATGTCCTGGGCGTTCTTCTCGACGCCCGCGGCATCGTCCTTCATCACCTTGATATCCTTTAAGGGCCTACGCCCCGCATGCTCCTTCGCCTGCGGATGAACCGAACGCAACGCGCCCACATCGATCACGAGCTGCTGGCATTCCGGCGTGAACATGTAGCTCTGCAGAAGCCGCGCGGCGTTCGGATTGGGCGCGTTCTTGAAGATGGCGTTCGGCCCGACCGCCATCGGCGTGCCTTCCGACGGATAGACCACCTCGACCGGCTGGCCGGCCTCCTTGAGTATCAGCGCGTTGTATTCGTTGCCGTCGACCATCACCGCGCGCTCGCCGAGCGCCAGCTTCTTTGGCGGATCGGTCGACGACTGCACCTGCATGATCTTCTGCTTGGCAAGCTTTTCCAGATAATCCCAGCCTAGATCGCGCGTGATCTGGAACGTCGCACTCATGACGTTACCGCTGTATCCCGGATGCGCTTTGACCATCTTGCCCGACCATTTTGGATCGAGCAGATCGGCAAAGCTCTTCGGCGCGTCCTCGGCCTTCACCAGGGTGGTGTTGTAACCGATTACGCTCAGCCCCACGCGGAAGCTCGCGTAAAGGCCGTCGGCATTCTTGTGCTCGGGGGGATAGAACTTCGCCACATCTTCGGGAACGTAAGGCTGCAGGATGCCGTCACGGGTCCATGCGATGAAATGCGCGGCGTCCGAGGAATTGACTACGTCAACGGCGTAGATGCGGCTGCCGTACTCCTGGCCGACACGCTGGAACACCCGCTCGGCGCCGGTACGCTCGACGCGAACCGCGATGCCCGGGTATTTCGCCTCGAACGATTTCGCGATCTTCTCGGCCAGCGGCAGATCGATCGAGGTGTAATAGACGACCTTGCCCTCCTTCTGCGCGGCGGCGATCAGCGCCGGCGTCACCGGCTCGGCGGCGGGCGCGGCCGCGCGCAGCGGTATCGCCGGCAATGTCAGCGCCAGCGCGGTCGATGCTTTGAGTACATCGCGTCGGGAGAACGTCCGCGGCATCGTTTCCTCCTTGGTCGTCTGGATGCCGTGTTCGGCTTATCCAGCAAGTGCCCGGCAGCGCTCCGCCGGCATCCGAAGCCACACATCGGCTCCCGCGTCGAAACTGCCATCCGCCTCGGTCACAATGCGCAACTGCGTGCCGTCCGGGGCTTCGACCATATAATCACGGCTCGATCCAAGAAAGACTTGGCGGATCACTTTGGCCGGAACCACGTTGTCGCGGTCGGCCGGAGCGGTGGCCAGAAGCTGAATCTGATGCTGGCGGATCGATACCGGCGTCATCGCGTTCGGCCGCAGCGGCTCACCGGTGACGCGCAGCGGGACACCTGCGAACTCGACGCGCGTGTTGTCGAGCGCCTTGCCCTTGAACACGTTGCTCATGCCGATGAAGCGGGCGACGAACTCCGAGCGCGGCGTGTCGTAAATTTCCTGGGGCGAGCCGGCCTGCTCGACCTTGCCGAGATTCATAACGCAGATCACATCGGCGGTGGTCATCGCCTCGGACTGGTCGTGGGTCACATACACGGTGGTGTAGCGGAAGGCGTCGTGCAAACGGCGCACCTCGAAACGCATCTCTTCACGCAGATTGGCGTCCAGGTTGGACAGCGGCTCGTCGAGCAGCAATGTCTCCGGTTCCACGATCAGCGCGCGGGCGAGCGCGACGCGCTGCTGCTGGCCGCCGGACAATTCTCCTGGATAGCGCTGGGCCAGCGGGGCGAGCCGCGTGGTGGACAGGATGCCGTCGAGCTTCTGCTTGATGGTTGCGCTGTCGATCTTGCGGAGCTTGAGCCCGTACATGATATTCTCGGCCACCGTCATGTGCGGCCAGAGCGCGTAGCTCTGGAAGATCATCGACATGTTGCGCCGCTCGGGCGGCAGCGTTTTCTGCGGCGACGAGACAATGCGGTCGCCGACCCGGATTTCACCGGCGGTCGGTTCGACAAAGCCGGCGATCAACCGGAGCGTCGTAGTCTTGCCACAGCCCGACGGCCCGAGCAGGCAGACCAGCGTGCCGTGCTCGATCGTCATGGATACGTCATCGACGACGGCCAGCGGCCCGTACTTTTTCGTCAACCCGCGCAGTTCGACCGACGCCACCGGATTTCCTCTCAAACACGTTTTTTTATCGACACGACAATTCCCGAACGCCGCTGCCGGCGTCAGAAGATCGCTCATTCCGTATGAACACCGGAACCGGTCGAGGCTTCCCTCAGCGCCCGGTGAAGACCGGCTTCCGTTTTTCCATGAAAGCCTTGCGGCCTTCCTCATAGTCGCGGCTTTTGAAGCAGGCGTCCACCGCGGCTTGCGCCCGGTTGAGATCACGCTTGCCCTCGTCCTTCATCATCTCGCTGACCACCGCCTTGACCGCCTTGATGGTCAACGGCGCGTTCCCAGCGATCATGTCGGCGTAGCCCTTCACGAAGCTTTCCAATTCTCCGTCAGGAACCACCCGATTCACGAGGCCCATCGTCAGCGCCTCGGCTGCGGTGAATTGACGCGCCGTATAGAAAATCTCCATGGCGAACGACGGTCCGACCACATCGACCAGCCGTTTCAGGCCCGGATAGGCGTAGCCGAGACCGAGCTTGGCCGCGGGAACTGCGAAGGTCGATTTCTCGGTGGCAATCCGGATATCGCAGCATGTTGCGAGCCCCATGCCGCCGCCGATGCAATAGCCGCGGATCATAGCGATGACCGGCTTCGGGAACTCGTGGAAGGCGGCGTAGCTCTTTTCGACGACCTTGTTGTAATGCGCGACCGCGTCCTCGTTGGAACGCTCCTTCTCGAAACGCGAGATGTCGGCGCCGGACACGAAAGCCTTGCCGCCGTTGCCGGTGACCACCACCACCTTGATGTTGTCGTCGGTGCGGAAGTCGTTGAGCATCTCGCCCGCCGCCTGCCACATGTCGAGCGATACCGCGTTGTGACGCTCGGGATTGTTGAAGATCACGTAGCCGACGCTCCCCTCCTTGCGGGAGAGCATCTTGTCGGTCTGCGGCGCGGCAACAGCGGCTTGGCTCATAACGGCGTCTCCCGATTCATCAATCTGCGATCAAAGCGCGTTGGCCTTGCGCAAAGCGGCGATTTCCTTGGGCTTGAATCCGAACTCCTTCAGCACTTCGTTGGTGTGCTGGCCGAGTTCCGGCGGCGGAGCCGCGATTTTGTTCTTGGTCCGCGACATCTTGAACGGCTGACCGACCACGTTGAGCATCGACTTGTCCTTCTTCTTGACGCTCTGCGCGATGCCAAGGTGCTTGACCTGCGGATCGGCGAACACCTGGTCGATGCTGTAGATCGGACCGGCCGGCACGCCGGCCTTGTTGAAGATATCGATCCAATCGGCGCTACTCTTGTGCTGCGTGTAGGTGCCGATTTCCTCGTTCAGCGCCTTCCGATTTTCCGAGCGCGCCTTGGCGCTCTGGTACTCCGGCTTCTTGATCATCGCCTCGGCGCCGAGCGCGCGGCAGAACCGCTCCCAGATCGCGCCGCCGGTGGTGGCGATGTTGATATGGCCGTCGGTGGTCTTGAAAACACCGGTCGGGATCGAAGTCGGATGATCGTTGCCCGCCTGCTTGGCAACCTCCTTGGCAATCAGCCAGCGCGCCGCCTGGAAGTCGAGCATGAAAATCTGCGCCTGCAAGAGCGACGTCTCGACATGCTGACCCCTCTTCGAAGTCTCGCGCTCCAGCAACGCGGTCATGATGCCGATCGAGCAGAACAAGCCGGCCGTGAGATCGGCGACCGGGATGCCGACGCGCACCGGGCCCTGCCCCGGCAAGCCGGTGATCGACATCAGCCCGCCCATTCCTTGCGCGATCTGATCGAAGCCCGGGCGGTTCTCGTAGGGCCCGTCCTGGCCGAAGCCGGAAATGCTGCCGTAGACGATGCGAGGATTGACCTTCTTCAGATCCTTGTAGTCGATGCCGAGCCTACGCTTCACGTCCGGGCGGAAGTTTTCGACCACGACGTCGGCCTTCTTCACCATTTTGAGGAACGCCGCACGGCCTTCCTTGGACTTCAGGTTGAGCGTCATGCTCCGCTTGTTGCGGTGCAGGTTCTGGAAGTCGAAGCCCTCGCGCGGGCCGCCCGGGGCGTCGCCGCCCTTTTCGTCCGGCGGCATCTCGATCTTGATGACGTTGGCGCCCCAGTCGGCCAGTTGCCGCACGCAGGTCGGCCCCGAACGCACGCGCGTCAGGTCGAGCACGGTGAAACGCGCAAGGGCTTGGGATGCCTTAGGAATAGCCATTTGAAACTCACCCGGCGGGGTTGCTGATCGGCCCCGACATTCCCCGATAAACCATGCGTTGTCTACGGCTCACTGCGGCGTTCGCGCCATTGCCTACGCACTTTCGGTTCCCGTAGAATTGCAGGCCGGATTGCCCTAGGAGATGTTCATGACGCAGCTTCGCGCGGCAATAGCGCTGATCGGCGCTCTCACGATTAGCGCTCCGGCCGCCGCAGACGAATGGCCCTCGCGGCCGGTGCGGATGGTCAACACCTTCGCCGCCGGCGGCACCGCCGACGTACTGACCCGGCTGGTTGCCGATCAGCTTTCGGCCACCTTCAAGCAGCAATTCTTCGTCGAGACGCGGGCCGGCGCGGCCGGCACCATCGGGGTGAAGTCGGTCGTCGATTCGCCCCCCGACGGCTACAACTTCGCGCTGACCAACATCACCCACCTGGTGCTGGCGCCGATCAGCAATCCGAAGCTCGGCTACGATCCCAAACGCGATCTCACCAACATCGGCTATGTCGCCGGCTCGCCGATCATGATCTCGGTCAATGCCGGCAGCAGCATCAAGACGCTGGCGGATTTCATCGAGCAGGGCCGCACCAAGGCGCTGAGCTATTCCTCCTCGGGGGTCGGCAGTTCAGGGCAGCTGGTGGCTGAGGATTTCGCCAAGAAGGCCGGCCTCAAGATCGAGCACGTACCCTACAAGGGCGCGTCGCAGGGCCTGACCGATCTGATCGGCGGGCATATCGTGTTCTCGGCGCAGACCGTGTCGTCGACCGCGGCCATGGTGCGCGGCGGCCAGCTTCGCGCCATCGCCCATTCCAACGCCACCCGCATGCCCGACTTCGCCGATGTGCCGACATTCAAGGAGGCCGGCTACGACGTGGTCGCCACCACCTGGTTCACGATCTCCGGACCCGCCCAACTGCCGAAGGACCTTACTGACAAGGTCAACCGCGAGATCGCCCGCGCGGTCGCCAACCCGGAGGTGCAGCAGCGGCTGCGTCAGGATGGCCTGATCGCGCAGACCATGTCGCCGGAGGAACTGTCGCGATACATCGACGCCGAAACTGCCCGCTGGCGGCCGGTGCTCGACCAGCTTGGGCTAATCGGAAAATAGTCAGGACTTCCGGATCCGAAACGTCAGCACCCGGCCCTTCTTGCCGCTCGCCTCAATGCTGTCGCCGGTCTCGCGGACCAGATTCGGAATGTCGATCGTTGCCAGTGGATCGGTGCATTCGATCTCCAGCACGTCGCCCACCGCCATGCGGCTCAGCAGCTTGCGCGCCTTGAGCGCCGGCAGCGGGCATTTCAGCCCACGCATGTTGACCTTGGATTCGCTCATCCATTCAATCGCTTTGCCGTGACAGCGCGAGACTGGACACCCCGGCCGGATCACGTCAAGTTCCCCGGATGGTTGCCGATTCCGATATCCAGCGGATCGCGCGGCTCACCCCGCTCGCCGACGTCCTGGCCAGCTTCGATCTTTCGATCGGGCCGATCGAGCCGCGCGAGGAGGCCATGCCGAAGGCGCTCGGCCTCACGCTCGCCGCCAGCGCGGTGATCTCCGAGGGCCAACCCCGCGCGGCTCTCGCGTTGCGCGACGGCTATGCCGTGCGCGCGGAAGCGACGCTCGATGCCTCATCTTATGCCCCGGCGCCGCTATCGCCCGCTCCGCCACAGGTCAGCACCGGCGATGCGATGCCCGCGGACACCGACGCGGTCGCCACGCTCGACGCGGTGCAGATGCGCGGCGCGCTGGCCGAAGCGCTGGCCGCGGTCGCACCCGGCGAAGGCGTGCTGGCGCCGGACGCCGATGCCGCCGCCGGACTTCAGTTGCGACTGGCCGGCGGGCGTCTGCGGCGGATCGATATCGCGCTGCTGACCGCGCTTGGCATCGAGCGCGTGCTGATCCGCCAACCGCGTGTGCGCGTGGTCGCTGTCGGCACTGGCGCAGTCATCAGTGGCGCCGCTACGCTGATCGCCAGCGCCATCGACGGCGAAAGCGGCCTCGCGTTGAGCGGCAGCGGTACGCTCGAAGCCGGGCTGCGCGACGACAGCGCCGACAGCGCCGACATGGTCGTCGCCATCGGCGGCACCGGCAGCGGACGCAATGACGAAAGCGTGCGCACGCTCGCACGCATCGGCCAGGTCGCCTTCCACGGCATCGGCATTACGCCGGGCGAAACCACCGCGCTGGGATTCGTGGACGGGCGGCCGGTGCTGCTGCTGCCGGGGCGGATCGACGCTGCATTGGCCGGCTGGCTCACCGTCGGCCGCCGCATGCTGGCGCGCCGCGCCTTCCGCCTGATCGAAGAGCAGCCGTTCGCCGCCGAACTCGCGCGCAAGATCGCCTCCCCGCTTGGCCTCGCCGAAGTCGTCGCGGTGCGCCGCCGCCTCGGCAAGGTCGAACCGGTCGCGCAAGGTTATCTGTCGATGCAGGCGCTGGCCTGCGCCGAGGGCTGGATTCTCATTCCCGCCGACAGCGAGGGCCACGCGCCCGGCTCGCGCGTCGTGGTGAGACCGTGGCCATGAGCGAGCCAAAGGCGTCACGCTCCGAAAGCGAACTGCTCGCCACGGTGCGGGCCGCGGCCCGGCAGGAGCAGTTTCTCGAAGTCGTCTCCGCCGAGGAGGCGCGAAAGCGTTTCCAGGGCCATCTTGAATTGACGCCCCTGCCCGCCGAGCGGGTGTCGCTCGAAGCCGCTCTCGGCCGGGTGCTGGCGGACGATCTGGCGGCGCCGATCGATGTGCCGCCGTTCGACCGCGCCAATGTGGACGGCTTCGCGCTCCGCGCCGCCGACACGGATGGCGCCGCCGACGGCGCGCCGAAGCAGATCGCGCTGAATGCCGAGTTGATCGCCTGCGGTCATGCGCCGGCGGTTGAGGTCAAACGCGGCACCGCCACCACCATCGCCACCGGCGGCGTGGTGCCGCGCGGCGCCGATGCCGTGGTGATGATTGAGCACACCGAATTGATCGAGAGCATCCCAGCGATCGAACTGCGGCGCGCGGTGACGCCGGGGCAATTCATTTCCTATGCAGGCTCCGACATCGCCCGCGGCGAAACACTGATGCGCAAGGGCCAGACGATCGGCTCCCGCGAGGTCGGCATGCTGGCGGCGTGCGGGCTCGCAGCGATCGAGGTGGTGCGGCGGCCGAAGGTTGCCGTGCTCTCGACCGGCGACGAATTGGTGGCGCTCGGCGAAAGCCTACGGCCCGGCGGGGTCTACGATTCCAACGGCGCGATCGTCGCTGCCGCCATTGTCGAGGCCGGAGGCCAGCCGGTGCAGTACGGCGCATTCCCTGACGACGTGGCCGAACTCGAGCCGGCGCTTCGCCACGCCCTCGCGGAATGCGATATGGTGGTGCTGTCCGGCGGCACCTCGAAGGGTACCGGCGATCTGTCGCATCGGGTAGTGTCGCAGCTCGGCCAACCCGGGATTCTGGTACACGGCGTGGCGCTCAAACCAGGCAAGCCGCTCTGCCTCGCCGTCGCCGGCGGCAAGCCGATCGCGGTGCTGCCGGGCTTTCCGACATCGGCGATCTTCACCTTCCATGCTTTCGTTGCGCCGGTGATCCGCGCCCGCGCCGGACGCCCGCCGGAGGCCGTGCAGACCATCGAGGCGCGCGTACCGATGCGGATTGCCTCGGAGATGGGACGCAAGGAGTTCGTGCTGGTGTCGCTGGTTTCCGGCACCGGCGGCGTGGTGGCGTTTCCGTCGGCGAAGGGCTCCGGCGCGGTGACGAGTTTCTCGCAGGCCGACGGCTTCATCGAGATCGACGCGTTGGCGAGTTCGCTCGACGCCGACACCCAAGCGCGCGTCACCTTGATCGGCGATTCCGCGCGCGCTCCTGATGTCGTCATCATGGGAAGTCACGACATCGCGCTCGACGCGGTGGTCGGCGCACTGGCCGGACGCGGCTTCACCGCGCGCACCATCGCGGTCGGAAGCCAGGGCGGCGTTGCGGCGGCGGAGCGCGGCCAATGCGACGTGGCGCCGGTGCATCTGATCGATCCGGCGACCGGCGAATACAACAAGCATCTGCTGTCGCCCGGGATTTCGCTGGTGAAGGGCTGGCAGCGCATGCAGGGCGTGCTGTTCCGTACGGGCGACAAGCGTTTCGAGGGTCAGAGCGCCACCGGCGCGGTGAAAGCGGCGCTGGCCGATCCGTCGTGCCTGATGGTCAACCGCAACGCCGGGGCCGGCACCCGCGTGCTGATCGATCGGCTCGTGGCGGGCGCGCGGCCGCCAGGCTACGCCAACCAGCCGCGCTCGCACAACGCGGTCGCCGCCGCCATCGCCCAGGCCCGCGCCGACTGGGGCGTTGCGATCGAGCCGGTGGCGAAGATGTATGGCTTGAGCTTCCTGCCGCTCGCGCCGGAACATTATGATTTTCTGCTAGTCGAGAGCCGCCGCGAGCGGCCGGCCGTGCAGGCTTTTCTCGCTGCGCTGCGCGACCCGAACACACGCGCGCAAATCGAAGCGCTGGGCATGCAGCCGGCGGCGCTCTGAGACCGCCGCTCTATTCGACCTTGACGCCGGCATCCTTTATCACCTTGCCCCACTTCGCCAAATCGGCTCGGAGTCGTGCGGCAAACTGATCCGCCGGGCTGGCGATCGAGTGCGTGGTGGCTGGAGTGAGGAATTTGTCGCGGAACGCCGGATCGCCGAAAATCTTTTGAGTCTCGGCGCTGAGCTTGTCGACGATCTCGCGCGGCGTGCCCTTCGGCGCGGCAAGGCCGTACCAGGAACCCGCTTCAAAGCCGGGCAGGCTTTCGGCCAGCGACGGCGTGTCGGGAAACTGCGGTAGTCGCTCTTTGCTGCCGATGCCAAGCACCTTGATCTTGCCCGCCTCCCAGTTCTGGCGAAGCAGGCCGACCGAGACGATCATCATCTGGATGTGTCCGCCGAGCAGATCGGTGATCGCGGGAGCCGCGCCGCGATAATGGACCGGCGTGAACTTCGCGCCGGTCTCCTGCTCTAGCAGGACGATATTGAGATGACCGCTGGTGCCGATGCCGAACGTGCCGTAGTTCAATTCGCCCGGCTTCGATTTTCCGAGCGCGACCAGTTCGGCGAGCCGTGTTCGCCGGAACCGACGGGTGGACCGCGAGCGCCTGGGGACTAATGCCGAGCCCGCTGACCGGCACGAAGTCGTTGACCGGATCATAGGAAAGCTTGCTGTAGAGGTGCGGATTGAACACGAAAGACGCATCCGCGCCCACCAGCAGCGTGTAGCCGTCGGGCGGAGCCTTGGCCACGCTGTCGATCCCGATGTGACCGGCACCGCCGACCTTGTTCTCCACTACGAACTGCTGACCGAGCGATTCAGTCAACCGCTGGGCCAGCGCGCGGGCCAGGATGTCGGTGATCCCGCCGGCCGCGAACGGCACGACGATATGGACGGGCTTGCTGAGATACGACTGCGCGGCGGCGGGAGAAACCAGCGCCGCCATGAATGCGGCCAGGAACACCGCGCCGATTGTGCGTATTACCCTCATATACGTCCCCCCCGATCCTTAGCGCTTTGGCCACATCATATACCGGGTGGCAACCGGCGTGCTGCGGCGAATTTGCTATAAGGACGTCATGATAGGCCCCACGACTGGCTCAATGCGCATCATCGGACTCGCCGGCTGGAGTGGTTCGGGCAAGACCACCCTTGTCGCCAAGGTGTTGCCCCGCCTGATCGCGCGCGGCTGCCGCGTATCCACGATCAAGCACGCCCACCACGGCTTCGATCTCGACCAGCCGGGCAAGGACTCCTTCATGCATCGCGTCGCCGGTGCGACCGAGGTGGTCATCAGTTCCGCAAAACGGTTCGCCATCCTGCACGAGTTGCGTGACGAGGCGGAATGGGATTTGCCCGACCTGCTGAGCAAGCTTGCGCCGGTCGACTTGGTGCTGGTCGAAGGCTTCAAGCGCGATGCGTTCCCGAAGCTGGAAATCCATCGCGCGGCAAACGGCAAGCCACTGCTGCAGCCGGACGACCCGCATATCGTCGCGATCGCATGCGACACGGCGCTGCCGGAGGCGAAGGTGCCGGTGGTCGACTTGAACGATGTCGAGCTGATCGTTGACGTACTGCTCAAGCACGCCGCGCCTCTGCAATCCGTTGTCGCCGCCATGCAGAGGGCCTGATGGCGCAACTCACGGACGACTGCTTCGCGTTCTCGGGTCCGCTGCTTCCGGTCATCGAGATGGAGCGGATGATCGCCGAGCGCGTGCAGCCGGTGACCGGAACCGAACGCGTATCGCTCGCGGCGGCGCGCGGGCGCGTGCTCGCCGGCAACGTGATTGCGCCGATCGACCTGCCGCCGTTCGACAATTCCGCGGTCGATGGCTACGCGGTGCGGCACCGCGACCTCGCATCCAAGGACGAAACGCGGCTGGTGATCGGCGAACGTTTGACCGCGGGGCACGCTGCAGCCAAGCCAATCGGCGCGGGCGAGGCCGTCCGCATCTTCACCGGCGCACCGATGCCGGACGGCGCCGATACTGTGTTCATGCAAGAGGACGTGCGCGCCGAAACCGGCGCGGTCTTCGTCCCGGCGGGCCTCAGGTCCGGCGCAAACCGGAGGCTGGCCGGCGAGGACGTGCGCAAGGGCGCGGTCGTGCTGCCGGCGGGACGGCGACTGGCCGCGCAGGACGCGGCACTCGCCGCCGCGGTCGGCCTGACCGCGCTCGACGTTCGCCGCCGCGTGCGCGTCGCGCTGTTCTCGACCGGTGACGAAATCGTTGAACCTGGCAGCGTGCGCCCCGCCGCCGCACTCTATGACGCAAACCGCGTCCTGCTCGGCGGCATGCTCGAGCGCCTCGGCGCCGCGGTGACCGACCTCGGCATTCTGAAGGACGACCCCGCTGCGCTGGAGAGCGCCATCGCAGGCGCGGCGCGTGAACACGATCTGGTGCTGACCTCGGGCGGCGTCTCGACCGGCGAGGCCGATCACGTGAAGAGTGTAGTGGAGAAAATCGGACGTCTGGTGTTCTGGCGTGTCGCCATCAAGCCGGGCCGCCCGGTGGCGATGGGCGTCATCCGTGAAGCGAGCGGCGCGAATGGCGCCGCGTTCGTCGGCCTGCCGGGCAATCCGGTCGCGGCGTTCGTGACCTTCGCCCGCGTGGTGCGGCCGCTGTTCCTGCGGCTGGCGGGCGCGTCGCCGGAGCAGCTCACGGCTCTGCCGGTTCGGCTGGCTTTCGGCTACAAGAAGAAGACAGGCCGGCGCGAATACGTTCGCGTCGCGCTACGCACGACCGCCGAAGGCATCATCGAAGCGGTCAAGCATCCGCAGGAGGGCGCGGGCGTCATCACGTCGCTGACCGAAACCGACGGGCTGGCGGAACTCTCCGAAGACACCACCACGCTCAAGCCCGGCGCGACCGTGGGATTTCTCTCGTACGCAACGCTGATGGGCTAGGCGTCGGGATACTGATCCGCCAGCCGGCCGGCCGCCGCTGCATCCTCCGGCGTGTTGACGTTGAAGAACGGATCAGCTCGATCTTCCGCATGTCTTCCTCTATCAAGCCGTGCCGCAGATCGTCGCGCAAAGCGACCGGCCACACGCCGACCACCGGGTGCCGCCACTCGCCCGAGCGGGCGCAGGCGAGCGGCAGGCCCGATGCAGCGCGCGCCTGATGCAGACGCACCACCAGATCGCACGGCAGAAACGGACAATCGCCCGGCACGCTGGCGACGTATGACACGCCGGGCGCGTTTGCCGCCGCCCAGTCGAGGCCCGCGAGGATGCCCGCAAGCGGGCCAGCGAAACCGGGCACGTCGTCGGCGATCACCGGCAGGCCGGTATTGGCGAAACGCGCGGGGTCGCCATTGGCATTCAGAATGAGTCGCGTGCACTGCGGCGTCATGCGCTCCAGCACGCGCGCAAGAATTGTCGCGCCGCCAATGGTCGTCAGCGGTTTATCGCCGCCGCCCATCCGCCGCGCTAGGCCGCCGGCCAGCACCAGACCCAGCGTCGGGGTCTCAATCATCATGCACGGCGGCCTTGCGCCGGTGCTTAGCGCTCTCGTCCTCGACGTAAGCAAGGTCCTGGTCGAACACGATGCGGCTTTCACCGGCCAGCGCGGTGAATCGCTTGCCGCGCGCACGTCCGATCAGCGTCAGGTTGGCCTTGCGCGCAAGCTCGACGCCCCAGGCGGTGAAGCCTGAGCGCCACACCAGGATCGGGATGCCCATGCGCACGGTCTTGATGACCATCTCCGAGGTGAGCCGCCCGGTGGTGTAGAAAATCTTGTCGTCGGAACGCACCCGGTGCTTGAACATCCAGCCGGCGATCTTGTCGACGGCGTTGTGGCGGCCGACGTCTTCCATATAGACCAACGGCCGGTCCTCCACCGCGAGAACGCAGCCGTGGATCGCACCCGCTTCGAGATAGAGCGACGGCGTGGTGTTGATTTTATGGGTGAGCGAATAAAGCCACGAAGTGCGCAGTTCGGCGTCCGGCAGCTTGATATCTTCCAGAGCCTCCATCAGATCGCCAAACACCGTACCCTGGGCGCAGCCGGAGGTTTGCACCTTCTTCTTCAGCTTCTTTTCGTAGTCGGTCTTTCGCTTGGTGCGAACCACGACCACCGCGATATCCTCGTCGTAATCGACCGCGGTGACGGCGTCGTCCGGCAGCAGCATGTGCTGGTTCAGCAGGTAGCCGATGGCGAGATATTCCGGATAGTCGCCGATCGTCATGGCGGTGACGATCTCCTGCGAATTGAGAAAGATCGTCAGCGCGCGCTCGACCACCACGGCGGTCTCGATCTTGGCTCCGGTTTGATCGATGCCAGTCACCCGCTCGGAGAGCCGCCGGTCGAGCGGATCGGGCTGGATCAAATAGCCGTCTTTTTTCTTTTTCGCGGGCATGATTTGGGGCCGTTCGTTCCGCAACCTTATCACACCCAGCATATAGGCATGAATTGTCCCATCGCAGCCATCAGTCCAATCCGAACGACTTGAAGCATTGCCTCGACGACGGGCTTGCCAGGAACGACAGGAAGGCCCTGGCGGGCTCCATCGCGGCATCCTTCGGGATCGCGCCGGCATAGCCGTTCACATACGCGATCTCCTCGGGAAAGATGCCCACCACGCGCGTGCCCGGGACCGCGATGAACTCGCTGGTGAAGGTGATGCCGATCTCGGCCTGCCCCCGCAGCAGCGCCACCGCGCATTCGCGGCCGGTCTTGCACAGCACGAGCTTCGGCTTCACCTCGTCGTACAGACCCATCCGCTTGAGCAGATCGGCGAGATAGATCCCGGACGAACCGCCGTGCGCCGGGTCGTTGGCGGCGATCGAGCCGGCGTTGTGCAGCATCCGCGTGAAGGCTTCGACCGTCGAAATGTTCGGCATCATCATGCCGTCGCGCACCGCGACACCGCAACTGGCGCGGCCAAGATCGACGCGGCTGCCGGCGGCGAAGCGGCCCTCGTTGTCGAGCGCCTCGATCGCCTGCGCCGACAGCACGATCACGTCGGTTTTCTCACCGACCGCGAATTTCTCCCGCAGCGCGCCGACAGTGTTGAAATGCAGATCGACCGCGTGTCCGCTGGCGCTGGTGAACGCCGGTGCCAATTCGGTCAACGGTCCTTCGACCGCGCCCGCGCTCATCACTTTGATGGTGGCCATTCCGATTCCCTTTGACGCTATCCTGGAAGAAAGGCGCCTTTGACCGCCACCGTATCGGCGACGGTTTCGACCGGCGCACCGTACAACGCCTCAAACTGCCCGCGGTTGAACACCGCGACCTTGCCGGCCGTCAATGCACGGCGGTCAGTCTGCATGAGGTCCCGGCCGCTTCCGGCTTCGGACCGAGAGCTTGCGGGGCACCATCGCGTCGGCCCGCTCGGACCGGCGCAACGCCGATTCAAGGCTGCGCAAACGCTTCTTCGCCGCCACCGAGGCCGCCGTCTCGATGGCACGATAGTCGCGGACCAGACCGGCGCCGAATTCGGTCGCCACCGCGCCGCCGCCCTGTGATCCGCCGGGCCTGGCGTTCACCACGGCATCACGGAAACACTGGTTCATGTCATCGATCAGCAGCCACGCCCGCCGGTAGGACATGCCGAGGCTCTTTCCCGCTTGCGAGATCGAGCCGGTGCGGGCGACGGCTTCGAGCAGGCGGATTTTCCCCGGACCGATCGAACGGCTGGACCCGAAATCCACGCGCAAGGTCAGTCTGGTGCCGCTCACAAAGCCCGCTCCGGTAAGACCGCGGGACCATATATCGAAGGCAGGGTCTCCGGCGAAGTCGCCTTCCATTACTTGCATTCAGACTATTTTTGTCCAAAATTGGAAATATCTGCAAATTATTGCACTTTAATGCAGGCATGCCCGACCTTCTCACCACCGACGAAGCCTCCACCTACCTCCGGCTATCCGAGCGCAAGCTCTATGAACTGGTGGCCAACGGCGCTGTGCCCTGCAGCAAGGTCACCGGGCGCTGGCTGTTTCCCAAGGCCGCGCTCGACCGCTGGGTGTCGGCCGGTCTGCCGCCCAATCTGTCGCTCGCGAAGCCGGCGCCGCCGATCGTCGGCGGCAGCCACGATCCGCTGCTGGAATGGGCGCTGCGCGAAAGCGGCTCGGGGCTGGCGACCCTGCCCGAAGGCAGCGAAGCCGGCCTCCGGCGGCTCGCCGGCGGCGACGTGATGGCGGCGGCGATTCATCTGCATCGCAGCGACCGCGACGACGACAGCGCCAATGCCGGCGCGGTGGCGAGCGCCCCCGGTCTGCACGACGCGGTGGTGGTCGCATTTGCCCGCCGAGAGCAAGGGATGCTGGTCGCGCCCGGCAACCCACTGAAGCTCTCCAATGTCGCATCGATGGCGGCGTCTCGCGCACGCGTGGCAATGCGGCCGAACGGCGCCGGCGCGCAGCTTCTGTTGCTGGCGCTGCTGGCGCAGTCGGTCACCGCCTTCGAGACGCTGAACGCGGTCAAGCCACCCTGCCCGACCGGACCGGACAGCGCGCAGGCGGTGCGCAGCGGCCGCGCCGACTGCGGCATCGCCAGCCGGGCCGTGGCGTTGTCGGCCGGGCTCGATTTCGTGCCGCTGACCTGGGAGCGCTTCGACCTAGCGCTGCGCCAGCGCGACTATTTCCTGCCCGGGCCGCAGACTCTGTTCAGCTTCCTGCGCACGCAGGCGTTCCGGGAGCGCGCGACCGAACTCAAGGGCTACGACGTGGCCGAAACAGGCCAGGTCCGCCATGTCAATTGAGGCGGAATGCCCTCGCCCTTGAAAAATGTCGCCGGCGCAGTCATGACATGCTCACCGGACAGGTGGCCGAGTGGCTGAAGGCGCTCGCTTGGAAAGCGTGTATACGGGAAACCGTATCGTGGGTTCGAATCCCACCCTGTCCGCCACGACTTAAGTATCTGATATTACATCCATTTTCTAATTTTCAAATATGCGAATTCCGCCGCACATTCCGGCACTTTGCGCGGTTCAACAGAACAGATTTTTTCGCAAAGACGAATTCGTACGACATCAAACGCAATGATCGCGCGCACGTCTCTGATTTAGATTTTGGTGGTACGGGAGTCTCTTGCGCGTGGCGTGTTTAATTGGTGAGCGAGCGAGATTCGAAATAGGTGTACGACATTACGGACGATATCAGTTCGTGATGATCACATCGCTCTCTGGTCTACAACATTTTGAATTCGCCCGACTTCTCACATGTATACAACGAGCTGAATTCAAAGTTCGAATCTCGCTCTCTCCGCCACGTTCCAAGCAATTGAATTTGCTGCCGCCCGATTTGTTTAACCGGGGCCAATTCCTCCGAGATTTCCGTGATATCTAGCCCAGGGCATCGAACAAGGTGTCTGGCGGAGACGAATTGGTCCAGCATTCGTGCCGCTCAGGCTCCGCCAGTCTCGATGGCCGATTTGAGTAGTACGTCAGTCTCTTGCCAGGCAGCTGAATTCTTGGCGGGCAACCGAGATGCACAACCAGAGAAAAGTGCAAAAAAGGGATGCTCGCTCGCGTTCAATTGGCGAGTTCAAATCCAAGTCTCTGTCGCTGCTCGTTCCAATCGAGCGAAAATCGCGTATCTTCCAACAGGCGGCGGGCATTTAGTTCGGGCGGCTGCCGACCGCTCAAAATGGCACTGAAGATGGACGGCGCAAGCAAGGATATACGAAACAGGCGCGTCGTATAGCCTCGCCCGATCCCTTCCGACGCTGCGATATCGTCCAATGTTAGATTGCGTTCATTGAGCATCCGCTCACGAATCAGGTGAGCGCGGGCCAGTAGCCGCACAAGCACTGGATTGGCCGGTGCAGATTCAGATCCATCGTCAACTACGATCCTGAGTTCTTTGCCAGCACGCCGAAGGCTAGCCGGGATAGACAACGTCATCAATTGGCGATGTGTAGCGCGACAATCTGGATGAGAACTCCGCGACAATCAGGATGGCCATTTTGGCGGTCGCGGCGAGGAGATGATTGTCGCGGCGCGACGATAACGCAAGCGATATTTTCGTGACGCGTGATTTGATTGTCGTGGAGCG
>JAPLPD010000123.1 GCA_026400395.1 Alphaproteobacteria bacterium
GCAACAGCTTCACCTGCGCCGCCATCGGCAACTCGCCGACTTCGTCGCGGCACAGCGTGCCGCCGGATGCCTCGACGAAGTTGCCGGAATGCTTTTCGGTTGCGCCGGTGAAGGCGCCCTTCTCGTGGCCGAACAGGATCGACTCGACGAGATTGTCGGGGATCGCACCGCAATTGACCGCGACGAACGGCCTCGCGCGCCGCTCGCCCTGGCCGTGGATGGCGCGGGCGATCAACTCCTTGCCGACGCCGGACTCGCCCTCGATCAGCACGGCGATGTGCGATGCCGCCGCCTTCTCGGCGCCGCGCAGGACGCCAAGCATCTTCGGGCTGCGGGTGACGATGTCCTTGAACGTCAGCGTGCCGGACTGACTGCGCTTCATGCGGGCGAGTTCGTCGGCGAGCGCGCCCTTTTCAATCGCATTGCGGAGCGAGACCTGGAGACGCTCGGCGCCGACCGGTTTGACCACGAAGTCGCCAGCGCCGGCACGCATCGCGGAAACCACGTTGTCGATGCCGCCGTGCGCGGTCTGCACGATCACCGGCACCGTACTGCCGGCCTGGCGCATTCGTGCCAGCACGCCCATTCCGTCGAGATCGGGCATGACGAGATCGAGCACGACGCAGTCGAAGCGCTCGCCGGAGGAGAGCAGCGCCACCGCGGTCTCGCCGCTCTCGGCCATCACCGACTCGTGGCCGAACTTGCGCACCATGTTGTCGAGCAGGCGGCGCTGAACGGGATCGTCATCGACGACGAGGACACGAGTGTTCATGGGCAAACCCTCCGAACGCAGCAACTGTGCCGTTTCGAAGCAATTTGCCCGGATGGCCTTAAGGCGGCGTTAGGAAGTGCGCTTAACGAAGCGTGAAGGCGCACCTCCCAACGGAATCGCGGTTCAGAGATTGGCCTCGTCGAATGCGCGAACCCACATGGCGCAAATTCTGGAGCGGACAATATCCTCTCGGGTGAACTCGATCACCGGCACCGGCAGAATCTGCGACTTGATCATGTGGATGATGGTGCGAAGTCCGCTCGACTGGTCGAGATCGCACTGGTTGACGTCGCCGTTGATCACGACGCTGCAGTCCTCGCCGATGCGGGTGAGGAATGTCTTGATCTCGGCCGCCGTGGTGTTCTGCGCCTCGTCGAGAAGCACGAAAGCGTTCTTCCAGGAGCGGCCACGCATCACCTCGAACGGCACCAGTTCGATGTCGCCCTTCTTCAGCGCGATCTCGTAGGCGGCCTTGCCGATGCGCTCTTTGATCGCTTCCACCACGGGCGCGGCCCAGGGCGCGAATTTGTCTTCGAGGGTGCCCGGGAAAAATCCGAGCGAGCGTCCGCACGGCACGTTGGGACGGGTCAGGATGATCTTTTCGATGCTGCCGTTGCGGAACAGATCGGCGGCGTGGGTTGCGGCGATCCAGGTTTTGCCGGTGCCGGCCGGTCCGAGCACCACGACTTGGGGGCTGGTGCGCAACGCGTCGAGGTAGGAGGCTTGGGCCGGATTGAGCGGCAGGATTGGCGGCAATTCGCGTTCGGCGTATTTGGAGTGCTGGAATTCTATGATCTCGGCGGTGTCGAAACCGCGCACGTTGCGCCGACGCTTTTTGTTGAAGTGCTTGTTGCTGAAGTGCTTACCCAAAGCCGGACTCCTTATTGCTTGACCAGGAGGGATACTCGCGCGCAAGCACTCCGCGCCGCAGCGCGGAGCATTTCGGAAAATGCTGATGTGTGATGAGTGGCGGGGCGGCAGGCGACAAGGCGGGCGGCGGCGAGCGACTGTATCCGGAACTGGATACGTCGAACTCTCATCGATGTCCCAACCTGTGACCCCACATGTGAGAGGAACTATAGCTGATTCATGTGACAACTGGATGCGCCGGATTCAGGCAGCCGTGGCCGAAAAAGGCGGCAAACCCGGGTGCATTAATTTAATGTTAAGGCCGCGCGGCGGCCCCGTGGATTACGACAGCAATGTGCTCAGCGTTTGTAATGCGCCGCCGTCGCAGACCGCCTTGTTGACGAACTGACAGCCGACCTGATGCGTGCCGGTCCAGATCATGTCGCCGGCGACATAGAGGACGATCGCCTGGCCGATCCAGGTGATCCAGTGATAGTTGGCGAGCAGCTTGGCGATGTAAGCCGACAGCAGTGCCATGAAACCGACCGCCACGGTGAGGCCGACCGCCAGCACACAAATTTCGCCTTCGCCGGCCGGCGACCGCCAACACGTTGTCGAGCGACATCGACACGTCGGCGACGATAATCTGAATCAGCGCTGCGCCGAACGTCATGGTCTGCACGGCCGGAGGTATGCCGGCACCGCCCGCGGAACCGGCGAATGCAGTCGCGGGCTGATGCATCGCGATCTCGCGGTACACTTTCCAGCACACGTGGGGGCGAGCACTCGGCGCCGAGCCGTTCGCATTCGCCCGGCAGCTGTTGTCCTTTTACGAACTATGTGATCGAGGATGGCACCGGCCGCGTGCTCTACGAGCACGACAGTCCAATGCTGCTCGCCGAGCAGGCTGCGACCGCCCTGCGCCGCCGCAGGACCGCGCTGGTGGCGCGCATCGCGGTGGCCTGGTGCGCACTCCGCGAGGCTTTCGAGGAAAAGACCGAGGCGATGATGGCCGAGCCGATGGAGCTCTTGACCCATCTGGCGCCCCAGTTCGCTGCGCTGGCTTGATCCGGATTTTCTGACGAGTTGGGGGTTGCCGGGCGCGGAGGGTATGGCACGGTTGCCCGGCGCGTGAACCGCCCTATGTTGCAGGCGGTCCGATTCCAACAACAGTCAGGTTTCCATGCCCCCGATCAAATCGCTCGCTCCACGCGCCGCCGCGGCCAGCAAGGCTTCGAAATCTCTCGGTTCGCTGCCGGAATGGAACCTGGCCGATCTTTATGCCTCGATGGATGCGCCGGAGATCAAGCGCGATCTCGACCGCGGCGAGACCGAGTGCATCGAGTTCGAGAAGTCCTACAAGTGCCGGCTCGCCGACATCGCATCAAGCCCCGACGCCGGCCGCACGCTGGGCGAGGCGGTGCGCCGCTATGAGGCGATCGAGGACGTACTCGGCCGGCTGATCTCCTACGCGGGATTGCTCTACGCCGGAAACACCACCGATCCCGCCATCGCGAAGTTCTATGGCGACATGCAGGAGCGCATCACCGCGGCGTCGCTTCACCTGCTGTTCTTCACGCTCGACCTGAACCGTCTCGACGATGACGTGCTGGACAAGGCGATGGCCGATCCGGCACTGGGCCACTACCGGCCATGGATCGAAGACACCCGCAAGGACAAGCCCTACCAGCTTGAGGACCGCGTCGAGCAGTTGTTCCACGAGAAGTCGGTGACCGGCTATTCGGCGTTCAACCGGCTGTTCGACGAGACGATGGTGTCGCTGCGCTTCAAGATCGGCGCGAAGTCGCTGCCGCTCGAGCAGACGCTCAACCTGATGCAGGACGTCGATCCGAAGAAGCGCAAGGCCGCGGCCGAGGGGCTCGCGGTGACCTTCAAGGACAACCTGAGTCTGTTCACGCTGGTCACCAACACGCTCGCCAAGGACAAGGAGATTTCCGACCGCTGGCGCGGCTTCGGCGACGTCGCGCAATCGCGCCACCTCGCCAACCGCGTCGAGCCCGAGGTGGTGGAGGCGCTGGTGTCGTCAGTGCGCGAAGCCTATCCGCGGCTGTCGCACCGCTATTACGCGCTCAAGGCCAAGTGGTTCGGCAAGAAGCAACTGTCGCACTGGGACCGCAACGCGCCGCTGCCGAAGGTCGCCATGCGCTCCATTCCGTGGCCGCAGGCGCGCTCCACGGTGCTGACCGCCTACGGCGCATTCTCGCCGAAGATGGCGACGATCGCCGAGCGCTTCTTCAACGACCGCTGGATCGATGCGCCGGCGCGGCCTGGCAAATCGCCGGGCGCCTTCGCGCATCCGACGGTGCCGTCGGCGCACCCCTATGTGATGCTCAACTATCAGGGCAAGCCGCGCGATGTGATGACGCTGGCACACGAACTCGGCCATGGCGTGCATCAGGTGCTGGCCGCGCCGAACGGTCCGCTGATGGCGCCGACGCCGCTGACGCTCGCCGAGACCGCGAGCGTGTTCGGCGAAATGCTCACCTTCAAAAAGCTGCTGGCCGAAACCACCGACAAGAAACAGCGAAAGGCCATGCTCGCCGCCAAGGTCGAGGACATGATCAACACGGTGGTGCGGCAGATCGCGTTCTACTCGTTCGAGCGCCGCGTCCACATCGAACGGCGGAACGGCGAACTGACGTCCGAACAGCTTTGCGCCATCTGGCTCGAAGTGCAGCGCGAGAGCCTCGGCCCGGCGATCGATCTGCGTCCGGGCTACGAGGTGTTCTGGACCTACATCCCGCACTTTATCCATTCGCCGTTCTACGTGTACGCCTACGCCTTCGGCGACTGCCTGGTGAATTCGCTCTACGCGGTGTACGAGCGCTCCAACGCGGGCTTCGCCGAGCGTTATCTCGAAATGCTCGCCGCCGGCGGCACCAAGCACCACGCCGAACTGCTTGCGCCGTTCGGGCTGGACGCGCGCGATCCGACGTTCTGGCAGGGCGGGCTGGGAGTCATCGAGCGGATGATCGGCGAGCTGGAAGCGCTCGATCAGTCGAAGTAGACGCTACTTCCGCCCGCCTTTGGTGGACAGCACGTATTCGATGCGGTCCGTCACGAGCATGGCCGGTTCCCTGTTTGGCGTTGTTCGCTCGGCTGATTCATCTCATCGCCGCGATTGATCGGTTTGCGATAGCGGTGGCGGCTGCGGGCGAAAGTGCTTATCTCGGTCCTATGGCCGATCAGGAACGCAACCGTCTCTCCGCCCGCGCCAAGCGCTACGCCAGCGTCGGCGCCAACGTGGGTAGCGTGGCGGCGCGGATGGCGGGCGCCCGCCTTCTCGGAATGGACATCGACCGGGCCAAGAACGCCGCAGAGCTTGCCGCCGCGCTGGGCGGTCTCAAGGGCCCGATCATGAAGGTGGCGCAGCTTCTGGCCACCATCCCCGAAGCGCTGCCGGCCGAATACATCACCGAACTGACCAAACTGCAGAACCAGGCGCCGCCGATGGGCTGGGCCTTCGTCAAACGCCGCATGCAGGCGGAGCTTGGGGCGGATTGGCAGGGCAAATTCGCAGACTTCGAGCACCAGCCGTCCGCTGCCGCCTCGCTCGGGCAGGTGCATCGCGCCACGTCGCACGATGGCGCCGAACTCGCCTGCAAGCTGCAGTACGCCGACATGCAGTCCGCCGTTGAGGCGGACCTGCGCCAACTCGGGCTCTTGTTCTCGATCCGGCGGCGGTTCGATCCGGCGATCGACACCACCGAGATGATCAAGGAGATCGGCGCGCGGATGCGCGAGGAACTCGATTACCGCCATGAGGCCAAGCACGCTGCGCTGTACCGCGACATGCTGGCGGATGAGGATTCGGTGCGCGTGCCGAAGTCCTGGCCGGAGCTGTCGACCGGCCGGCTGCTGACGCTCGACTGGCTTGAAGGCAGCCGGATGCTGGAGCACAAGGACGATACGCTCGCCGTTCGCAACCGCCTCGCCAAGGCGATGTTCACCGCCTGGTGGGTGCCGTTCAGCCGCTTCGGCGTGATCCACGGCGACCCGCATCTCGGCAACTACACGGTGTTTGCCGACAAGGGCAAACCCACAGGCATTAATCTGCTCGACTACGGTTGCATCCGCATCTTCCCTCCGAGCTTCGTCGGCGGTGTGGTCGATCTCTACAACGGTCTGCGCGATGGCGACGACGCGCGGGTGGTTCACGCATACGAGACGTGGGGCTTCAAAAAGCTGTCGCGCGATCTGATCGACATTCTCAATATCTGGGCGCGCTTCATCTACGGCCCGTTGATGGACGACCGCGTGCGCAGCATCGCCGACGGTGTGAAACCCGGCGACTACGGCCGCCGGCAGGCCTTCGAGGTTCACAAGGCGCTGCGCGCAAAGGGGCCGGTCACGGTGCCGCGCGAGTTCGTGCTGATGGATCGCGCCGCCATCGGACTCGGTGGGGTGTTCCTGCATCTGCGCGCCGAGCTTAACTTTCACCGTCTGTTCGAAGCGGCGATGGAGAACTTCTCGGTCAAGGGCGTGGCGGGGCGGCAGGCGGCGGCGCTCAAGCGCGTCGGTCTTGCCGGGAATGCCTAGCTTTTCCACTGTGCCCGACGGTTGCGACGTTCCGGCGTTGGACATCCCCGCCGTATCCGGTTAATGGGCAGGCTCTCGATCCGGGTCATTTTTCGCGGCTGCCGCAATTCCGCTCGGTCTGCCGCTACTATGCTCCCAACGGAGAGGATTGGATGATGGTCCGGCTTGCTTGCTGCGTGGCCCTGGCGGGCTGGCTGGTGACGCCTCAGGGTGCGCATGCAGCCGATTGCGCCGAGGAGATCGGCAAGCTCATGTCCAAGGACACCGAGAAGCTGACCACGCGCTACCAGCGCGTCACCAAGCAGATCCAGCAAAGCGGCGCCTCGCCCAAGCTACTACAGGAGGATTGCCGGATCGCACGGCAACTGGGGCCTCGGCTGGAGGATCAACTCGCGGCGCTGAAGCAGTCCGGCTGCGTCAAGGACAAGCAGATGGGCAGCATGATCGCCGACATCGTCCGCGGTCATGAGGACGATCTGGCATTGGCGCGCAAATCCAGCTCGCGGTCGGAGTGCCGGTAGCGCGCCTCTAAGTATAATCAGCTCCCAAGTTTGATCAGCGCCCAGGTCCAATCAGCCTGGGACGGCTGCTTTCACGGCATTGCCCGCCTTCCACGTTTCCGCTAAATCGTAAGCTAATCGGGTGCATCGTTGTCGTCGGCCTGACCGGTGAACGGTGCGCCCTGAAGCTGATTGAAAGGATCTCGTGATGGCCGCGCATGGCGCCCCCGAATACTCCGTCGCCGAAGGCAATGACTACGCCGCGCACGAGCAGACCTACGACAACTTCATTACGATGATAAAATGGGGGAGCGGCTCCGTTATCCTCCTCGTCGCTGGGATGGCTTACTTCCTGACTTGAGCGGTCGGGCCCCATCCGGGGCTGGCAAGCGTTCCGCGATCTAGAACGCGTGGCCGTTGGAGGCATCATGAAAGTCGCAGTCGCCGCTGAAGCCGATCCGTCCGAGCCGCGCGTCGCCGCGACGCCAGAGACCGTCAAAAAAATGATCGGGCTCGGCGCCGAGGTGGCGGTGCAGCCGGGGGCGGGCATCAAGTCGGGCATACTGGACGCCGACTACACGGCGGCCGGGGCGGCGGTTTCCGCCGATGCTTTGCGCGGCGCCGATATCGTTCTCCAGGTTCGCCGTCCCGCCGCCGGTCAACTCGCCGGCGTGCAAAAGGGCGCGCTGGTGCTCGCCATCATGGACCCCTACGGCAACGACGCCGCGCTGAAGTCGCTGGCCGATGCGGGCGTGGTTGCCTTCGCCATGGAATTGATGCCGCGCATCACCCGCGCCCAGTCGATGGACGTTCTGTCGAGCCAGGCCAATCTCGCCGGCTATCGGGCAGTAATCGATGCTTCGGCTGAATACGGCCGCGCCTTCCCGATGATGATGACGGCCGCTGGCACGGTGCCCGCTGCGCGGGTGTTCATCATGGGTGTCGGCGTCGCGGGCCTGCAGGCGATCGCCACGGCGCGGCGCCTCGGCGCGGTCGTCACCGCGACCGACGTGCGGCCGGCCACCAAGGAGCAGGTCGAGAGCCTCGGCGCCAAGTTCCTCGCCGTCGAGGACGAGGAATTCAAGAACGCCCAGACCGCCGGCGGCTACGCCAAGGAAATGTCGAAGGACTATCAGGCCAAGCAGGCCGCGCTGGTCGCCGAGCACATCAAGAAGCAGGACGTGGTGATCACCACCGCGCTCATTCCGGGACGCCCCGCGCCGAAGCTTGTCTCCAAGGAGATGGTCGCCTCGATGAAGCCGGGCTCCGTGCTGGTCGATCTCGCGGTCGAGCGCGGCGGCAACGTCGAGGGCGCTGTGGCCGGGCAGGTGGCCGACGTGGGTGGCGTCAAGATTGTCGGATTTACCAACGTCGCGGGGCGCCTCGCGGCGTCGGCCTCGGCGCTTTATTCCAAGAACCTGCTCACGTTCCTCGAAATCCTGGTCGACAAAAAAGAAAAGAAACTTGCGGTCAACTGGGACGACGAGATCGTCAAGGCCACGGCTCTGACCCGCGACGGCGCGGTGGTGCATCCGAATTTCCTGCCGAAGAGCGCGGCTTAGCCGCACGCACGCCTCACCTCACCCCATCGGGGCGAGGTAAAGAAAGAAGAGGAGCTACGCCATGACTGGAACCGTTATCGACGCCGTCGATCCATTCGTGTTCCGGCTGTCGATTTTCGTGCTGGCCGTTTTCGTCGGCTACTACGTGGTCTGGTCGGTGACCCCGGCGCTGCACACGCCGCTGATGTCGGTGACCAACGCGATCTCCTCGGTGATCGTTGTCGGCGCGCTGCTGGCGGTCGGGGTCGAACTCGTCACCAACGATCAGGGCCGCATCTGGGCCCGCGCGCTGGGCTTCGTCGCGCTGGTGTTCGCCTCCATCAACATATTCGGCGGCTTCCTGGTTACCCAGCGCATGCTGGCGATGTACCAGAAGAAAAAGAAGTGAGGCGCGCGTCATGAACGCCGATTTCGCAGCGCTGCTTTATCTGGTCGCGGGCGTCCTTTTTATTCTGGCGTTGCGCGGCTTGTCGCATCCGGAATCCAGCCGCCGTGGCAACACGTTCGGCATCATCGGCATGGTGATCGCGGTCGGCACCACGCTGGCGGCGCATCCGCCGGCCGGCGCCGGCGCCTGGATCCTGGTGATAGCAGGCCTTGGCCTCAGCGGCGGCATCGGCGCTGTGATAGCGCGCCGCGTGCCGATGACGTCGATGCCGGAACTGGTCGCGGCGTTCCACTCGCTGGTCGGTATGGCCGCGGTGGCCGCTGGAACTTGGGATTTAAATAAAGCAAAACAATCCGCAGCGACTGAAGCGAAGGCCGAGGAGAC
>JAPLPD010000296.1 GCA_026400395.1 Alphaproteobacteria bacterium
GGGCGCGGCTCGCACCGTCACCGCTCTGATGAAGCTCATCGGCAAACTCCTCAAGACGTTTGCGCCCGAGCAGTGCGCAAACTACTTTCGACATGCCGGATACCGGTGATGACCCAAATCAAATGGAAAACGCTCTAGCGATCTGGCAGATGACCCACCCGTTGCCGGCGAAGTTGTCAGCCCCCGCCCACCAGCCGCAACACCGTGACGAGCCGGCGCGCGAGCGACGCAGTGGCTTACCGGTGTCGCGGCCCAAGGTTCCGTGGGATGAGTTCGTCCAGTCTTGCGACGTTAAGACTGCCTGACCATCTCAGACTACTATCGTATCGAGGAAGCTTCGCCCCGCCCGGTCCTCCACCTCGACAATCCATATGTCGGGATCGAACTTGATCTGCCGCGCGAGATAGGCATCGGCACCTGCCTCAGTACCGCTCTCCGCCGTCAGGCTCCGGATGAATGCGCGGTCGGCGGGCCGCGCCTCGTCAAACGTGCTTTGCGGCGCAGGGCCATATACCTCGGCGCGGCCATCAAGTTTTGACACCTTGATGAACACCGCGCCGGCCTCCTCGGCGCCGCGCCGGCGCAGAACCGCCTGCGCGCCCTCGACCTGGCAGCGGCGAATGTAGGCCGCGACCCATATGCCGGACTTAAGACGCATGCTCCGTCATAACACGGCGGCCGGTTTACTCCAGCGGCCGACCTGTTAGAGCCGAGAGGTCTCGCACAAGCTGATCCGTGATCTGACCGGTTGCAGGCTTGCGCCGCGCCTTCTCGAACCGCTCAATTGCGCCGCGCGTCTCGGTGTCATAGAGGCCCGACGGGCGAACCGGCCCATAGCCGAACTCGGTCAACGCACGCTGCACGGCAACGATTCGGGGGCTCGGCGCCAGCAGTGCCGCGATCGGATCGTTGCGCTGGATCGCGACAGGCTGCGCCTTGATGGCCGACCGCGCAATCGACGCGAGCAGCATGTCGTTCGGCTCGGCCGAGGGGCGCAAGCCCGCCGCCTGTTCGAAATCGCGAATGGCCGCGTCGGTCCTCGGACCGTAGACGCCGTCAGTCGGCCCACCGTAGAAGCCGTGGCGAGCCAATTCGCGTTGAATCTCAGCCACCGTATCCGAGCGCGGCCGTACTGCCTCAAGCTTCGGATCCGCCGCCTTTCGCTGCGCATTCAGAGCCGCAGTAGGATCGGCCGCGGCAACGGCAGCCGGCGCCGGCTTGTTGGCGAAAATCGGCGCCGGATGCGGACCGGACTGCATGAACAGGGCATTGACCAGGATCGCCACGGCGGCAAAGCCGGCCACGCCCACAGCGAGGGAGTCACGCGGGCTTCGTAACACCACGCGCAACGCGAGGCCTAATAGCATCAGCGGCAGCCGTCCGAGGGACCGGCCACTAAATTCGTCGTCGTTCATTCGCACTGTCGCTGCCATTCGCCTCACGCCGTTTTTTTGATTAGAACTTCAGCCGCTTCGACCACCCGATCAAACGACGGATGCGCCACGTTCGATGGCTTGCGCACCGGACGCGCCGTTTCGCAATTGATCGGTAGACGCACCGTCACGCGGGTGCCCTCGCCGAGGCGGCTGGCGATATTCAATTCGCCACCATGGAGCCCAACCAGCCCTTGTACGATGGAGAGTCCGAGACCGGTACCGTCGTGGCGGCGATCGTAGGCGCCGCGGGCCTGGAAGAACGGCTGACCGATGCGCGGCAGATCGTCGGCGCTGATGCCAACCCCGGTGTCTTCGACCGCAACCACAATGTCGCCAGCCTCGGCTGTGGCGGTGACCGTCACGCGACCGCCGTGGTCGGTGAACTTCACGGCGTTAGAAACAAGGTTCAGCAGGATTTGCTTGAACGCGCGTTTGTCGGCGGTGAGGTCCGGCAGGCCCGCGGGCAACCGCACTGTGAGATCGACACCCGATTCTCGCGCCTTGAGCGCGAGAATATCGCAGCAATTGCCGATCACCTGGGCCGACGCGAAAGGCTCCGGAGAAATCTCGAAGTCGCCGGTTTCCATCTTCGACATATCGAGAATGCCGTTGACGACGGAGAGCAGATGGGTGCCGGAATCGTTGATGAGCTTGGCATACTCCTGACGGCGTGGACCATCGAGCCGCATCCGCTCTTCGTTCATAAGCAAGTCCGAGAAGCCGATGACGGCGTTGAGCGGCGTCCGAAGTTCGTGACTCATGTTGGCTAGGAACTTGACCTTCGAGGCATTGGCCTGATCTGCCTCGGCGCGCGCGCAGTCGAGCGCCTCCTCCAGCTGTTTTCGTTCCGTAACATCGCGCATCACCGCGACCACCTCGGGATCTCCCGTCCCGTCGGCGGCGGGATCGAGCCGCCTGCACCGCATCTCAACCCAGATGAACTGCGAGGTGACCGACGCGAGTGCCGCCGACGCCGCACCGTCGTTCGCCGGCGCATCGCGGCGGACGCGGAATTCCACCGAACGTGCCTCGCCGAGCGCAGCAGCATCGGCGAGCGCGGTAAGGTAAGCTGGGCGATCCGCGACATGCACACGATCGAACAGACGATGGCTGTGCAATTCGCTCACCTTGGCGCCGAACAGCGTCTCCGCGCCCGGTGAGACGAAAAGCACCGCACCGTTGCGCCCGTGCCGGGTAATCACGTCGGTCATGTTGCGGGCGAGCAGGCGGTAGAGGTCCTTCTCGGCATACAGCAGCCAGGAGCTGGTCCGCGCCAGAGATTCCGCGCCGAACGCCAGGCCGGTGGCATAGAGCGCCGCCGAGATGATGCCGAGCGCGGCGAGCGTACCCGCATCGGATCCATCGGTGGGCGGCAGCATGGCCTGGGTGCCCAGAAAATGAAGAAGCCCACCGGCCGCGAGCGAGAAGGTCGAAGCCAGCGCAACGACGCGGCGCGAAGCCGAGAGTGCAGCCTCAAACGGAACCACCACAAGCCAGATCGCTGCGAAGGATGCGATACCGCCGGTTTCCGAGGCAACCGCGGTGACCAGACCGGTCAGCGCCAGCGACGAAAACACGTGCGCATTTTCAAGCTGTCCGGTGCGCGAGAGGTAATAGGCGGTCAGGATCGGCAGGACAAGCCAAGCGAACACCATCACTTCGAGCGCGCTCGGCACGCCGCGCATGACAAGATAGATCTGGAAAGCCGCGAGCGCGGCCACGCTGCCGATTAGCCGCGGCGCGATAAACACGCGATGACGCGAAGCGGTCAACCCATCGGCAATCGCCGACGGATGCACCAGCGTATCGACATAGTCGCGGATCGACTTGAGCAGGCTCACGCTTGTGTACACACGCCCGGGTTATGCGGACGCGCCCCGTCATTGTTGAGGGATCGTGTCAGACGGCACTTAAACGAGTGCTAAGGTGGGAAGCGCGGCAGCGTGTACACGCCGCAATCACGGCCCGTCATGGTGAACAGCAGGTTGAAGTACGGCCTGCAAACCGCCTCGCCCCGTTATGGGACGGCGAGAATGCCCGGAAAACATGGGGTTCTTGGCGTCAACAAATCCTTTAGCAAACGATTCAAATTAGCCGACAATTCCCCGCTTATTCGCTTCGAATACGCGCAAAAACCCGAACAGCCCCTTCAAGCCTGCCTGCTAGCGTGTTCCATGCGGCGAAATCACAACAGCCGCCCGGCGGCGCTCCTATGAGCGGCGGACGGAGTCGATCAGGGACACGGGATAGGCGTCATGTTCTTTTTGCTTCGGGTTGCCTTTTGGCTCACCATCGTGCTGGCGCTGCTGCCAAGCAGCGGCGCGCAGCAAACTGCACAGGCAACGATCGGGCCGACCGAGGCCGTGGTCGCCGCCGGCGCGGCGGTCTCCGACATGAGCAGCTTCTGCGACCGGCAGCCGGACGCTTGCGTCGTCGGCGCGCAGACTGCCGTTGCGATCGGACAGCGGGCGCAGGCAGGCGCCAAGATGGTCTATGAGTTCTTCAACGACCATCCTTCGCACACCAGCGAAACCGGATCGGTCGTCAAGACTAAGCCTGCGGGGCCAAAATTCGCCGCGGCGCGCATCGACCCATCATCGCCGGGTTCGCAGAACACCCTTAAAGACTCCGATCTTGATCCGGTGTGGCAGGGACCAATGCCGGCCCGCTCGGAGAGCGTCCCGCTGCCGCGCAGGGCGCCACACCGCAAAGTGTAGGTCCAATTTTGCTTCGACCTATGCAAGGCTCCACTCTATATAGAGAGCATGGAACTTCCGCGGGTCGATGAAATTGTCGAAAACTTCGAGATGATGGAGGAGTGGGACGACCGCTACCGCTATCTGATCGAGCTTGGCCGCGCTCTGCCGCCGCTTCCGGATGATGCGCGCAACGAGGCCAACAAGGTGCGCGGCTGCGCCAGCCAGGTTTGGCTCTCCACTTCGGTCAATCCGAACGGCAGCACCGGGCCGGTGCTGAGCTTCGTCGGTGACAGCGACGCCCACATCGTTCGTGGGCTGATCGCGGTCCTGTTCTCGCTCTACTCCGGCAAAGCCGCCAAGGAAATCCTCGCCACCGACGCGACCGCCCTGTTTGAAAAGCTCGGGCTGCGTGACCACCTGACTCCGCAGCGCTCCAACGGCTTCCGTTCCATGGTCGACCGCATCCACCGGGACGCCACTGCTGCGATAAACTGATCACACGGCATCGCTGACCCCGACGACGAAATTCGCATCGTCTGCGAGCCAAGTCCGCACCGAGGCATTGCCGCCCCCCCGCGCCCGCCCTTCCAGCCCGTAGTGCCGTGCCAGCCGGTCGAGGCCAAGTTGCAGCACCACCTTGGCCGAGCGCGGCGGCCAGCGGCGCTCGCGCTCGACTTCTTCGAGCCGCTTGAGGAAGCAGCACACATCGACCAGCAGTCCGGAAAATTCCGGCCCCGCTGCGTCAAGCTGCGGCGCGACAATCAAGGTGAGAATCCCGCGACAATCAGGATGAGAATGCGCCGCTGCTGGGGTGACGAAGGGAGGGCGGA
>JAPLPD010000155.1:0-18719 GCA_026400395.1 Alphaproteobacteria bacterium
AACCAGCCGCCCTTCCAGGCGAGCCACAGCCCCAGCAGCCAGGTTACGATCATCGCCGGGTTGATGATCGCCTTGAGCAGCCGGCGCTCCATCACCTTGAAGGTTTCCGACTGCATGGAACCAACGTCTGCGTCGCAGTGATAGACGAACAGCCGCGGCAAATAGAGCAAGCCAGCCATCCAGGCGATGACCGCGATGATGTGGAACGCGAGGAGCCATTGATACATGGGACTGCTTTACTCCGGCCTCGCTTCGTTCACGGCGTCATTGCCGGACTTGACCCGCAATCCATAATGAAAAATGAGCGCCTGGGTGTACATCCTTGCAAACCAGCCGGGTGGAAAGCTCTACGTCTGAGTGACGAGCGATCTTTTACGGCGCGTATTCGAACACTGGGAAGACGCCGTCCCCGGTTTCACCAAGCGGTATGGAACAAAAATACTGGTCTACTTTGAGCAACACGAGACTGTTCCGTTGGCGATCCAACGCGAGAAAAACATCAAGCACTGGCCGCGTGAATGGAAGATCGATTTGATCGGATCGCTCAACCCGAACTGGCGTGATCTTTATCCGGACGCTTGCGGATGATTTGTTTTGGATGGATCGCCGGGTCAAGCCCGGCGATGACGCTGAACTATGTTGAGCCGTTGTATCCACATCCAAGGCGTGGATGGCTCCTGGCACCGCCTCGAAGGATTTATCAGCCGCGCACGCGCTTGAGCATCTGCTCGACGTGAGCGATCGGCGTATCCGGCAGGATGCCGTGGCCGAGGTTGAAAACCAGCGGCCCACCGCCGAGCGATGCGAGGACGGCATCCACCCCGCGGTCGAGTGCCGCGCCGCCGGCGCGCAACGCCAGCGGATCGAGATTGCCCTGCACCGGACGGCGGCGCTGGATCTCGTCGCGAGCAAAATCGAGATCAACCATCCAGTCGAGCCCAACCGCATCGATATCCAGCCCCTCGACATAGTGTTTCAACTTGCTGCCCGCGCCCCGCGGAAACCCAATGATCTTCGCGCCCGGCACCGCGCGCCGGACATCAGCAACGATTCTCCGGGTCGGCGCAATGCACCAGCGCTCGAATTCGTCCGGCGCCAGAATTCCTGCCCAGGTATCGAAGATTTGCACAGCATCAACGCCAGCGCGGATCTGCCGGATCAGATAATCCGAAGAGGCTGCGGCCAGGATGTCGATCAAATGCGCGAAAGCTTCGGGATGACGATAGGCAAACAGTCGCGCCGGCGCCTGGTCCGTTGTGCCTCGACCGGCAACCATGTAGGTCGCAACGGTCCACGGCCCGCCGCAGAAACCGAGAAACGCCACCCCGGGCGGAAGCTCGGCTTTCACCAGACGGATGGTTTCGTAGATCGGTGCCAGCACGGAATCATCGGCGGCACTGGGCAGTTTCATCATCGCCGCCGGATCGTCGAGCGGATCGAGCCTTGGACCTTCGCCGGTCTCGAAGCGAACCAATCGGCCAAGCGCGTGCGGCACCACCAGAATATCCGAGAACAAAATAGCGCCGTCGAAACCGAACCGGCGGATCGGTTGCAGCGTTACCTCCGCTGCAAGCTTCGGGGCGAAACACATGTCGAGCATACTGCCGACGGTTTTACGGATTGCCATGTACTCCGGCAGGTAGCGTCCTGCCTGGCGCATCATCCAAACCGGCGGCACCGATTGGCGGTTGCCGTTGAGCACGTCGAGAAGCGGTTTATGCACGGACTCTCCGATCAAGCAGCCTTCACCACTCAATACTAGATTCTTAGTGTTTGTTATTGTGTGGCGGTGGGTTTGACTCATGCTTTCGCATCCACAAGTCATCCCAGTGCCGTCGCAATATCCCCATCAGGTGCAAGGCGGCCTGTGGATGCCTTTGGATAGTGCTTTTTATGAGTGTTTTCAAAGTCTAACGCGGCGGCTGAAACCGGCGCGTACAGTGGACAATTGATTGCTTCGTGATTCATTTTGATCGCCGCCGAATTGTCTGCACCGGGCGACAGTGTGGGTGATTTAGCCCCCTTCGCCGGGTCGGCGCTTGCACCCGGCGGTCAGGCATGGCCTCTTCCACAGCGGTCCACAGGTTGAACGGTCCTTATCCATGCCCCTGCGCGGCACCAATTACTTCCATCTGCATCTGGTTTCCGATGCGACCGGCGAGACGCTGATCATGGTCGCGCGCGCGGCGGCGGCGCAATACACCTCGATGGCTCCGGTCGAGCACATGCATCCGCTGGTCCGTTCGGCCAAGCAACTCGACCGGGTGCTGACCGACATCGAGGCGGCACCGGGGATCGTGCTTTACACACTGCTGGAGGGCGAGCTTGCCGCGCGGCTGGAAAAGACCTGCCGGGAACTTGGTCTGCCGTGTCTCTCGATCCTTGGCCCGGTGATGAACCTGTTCCAGGCCTATCTCGGCGGCGAGACCAAGCCGCGGGTTGGTGCCCAGCACGTTCTCAACGCCGAATACTTCAAGCGCATCGACGCGCTGAACTTCACCATGCTGCATGACGACGGGCAGCACGTCGACGGAATGGAACAGGCTGATGTGGTGCTGGTCGGCGTATCGCGCACATCGAAGACGCCGACCTCGATCTATCTGGCCAACCGTGGCGTCAAGACGGCGAACTTTCCGCTGGTTCCGGGCGCGCCCGTGCCGGCGCAGATCGAAGCGCTGGCCCAGCCGCTGGTGGTCGGGCTTACGGCCAGTCCCGAGCGGATCGTGCAGATCAGACAGAACCGGCTGCTCGGCCTGCGCGCCGAGCACGATGCGGATCAATACGTGGACAGGCAGGCTGTGGCGGCGGAGATCGCCGCGGCGCGCAAGCTTTGCGGCAAGCACAACTGGCCGATCATCGACGTCACGCGCCGCTCGATCGAGGAGACCGCGGCGGAGGTGATGTCGCTGCTCGCCGCCCGCCGCCGTCTAGCGCCGGCGTGACGGTGGGACCCGCGATGCCACTGTGGCTTGCCCCGCGCCCGCTGGTGGTTGCCTCGAAAAGCGCGGCGAGGCGTGCGCTGCTGGAGGCGGCCGGCATTCCGATCGAGATCGAGCCCGCCGACATCGACGAGCGCGCGATCGAGGCGCGTGCCGGTCTCGATGACGCGGGCCAAGCTGCGGCGCTGCTGGCGCGCGAGAAGGCGATAGCGGTGGCGGCCAAACATTCAGATCGAATGGTGCTCGGCGCCGACCAGACGCTGGCGCTCGGAGTTCGGCGGTTTTCCAAGGCCGCGGATCGTGCCGGCGCGCGTGAGCAGATCGCCGAGCTGCGCGGCAAGACGCATACGCTGCATTCGGCGGTCGCGGTGGTGGCCGGCGGCGCCGTCGTATTCGAGCATGTCGATGCGGCGCACCTGACCATGCGCGCGTTCTCCGACGCTTTTCTCGACCGCTATCTCGATGCTGTCGGCTCGGCGGCGATGGCGAGCGTGGGCGGTTATCAGCTCGAGGGGCTGGGTTTGCAGCTTTTCGATCGCGTCGAGGGTGATCATTTCACCGTGCTCGGACTGCCGCTGTTGCCGTTGCTCGATTGGTTGCGGCGGGCTGGGCACCTGGCCACATAGGAACCGACGATGTTCGTCATCGGCCTCACCGGTTCGATCGCGATGGGCAAGACCACGACGGCGCGGATGTTCGCCGAGGCGGGTGTGCCGGTTCACGACGCTGACGCCACCGTACACAAGCTCTACGAGGGCGAGGCGGCGGGTTTGATCGAGGCGGCCTTTCCGGGCTCGACGCGGAACGGCCGGGTTGATCGGGCGGCGCTGGGCAAGCAGGTGGTGGGCGATCAGCCCGCGCTGCGGCGATTGGAAGCGATCGTGCATCCGCTGGTGCGCAACGCCGAGCAGCGGTTCCTGCGCGACGCCGAGCGCGCCGGTGCCAAGGTCGTGGTGCTCGATATTCCGCTGTTGTTTGAGACCGGCGGCGACGCCCGCGTCGATGCCACCGTGGTGGCTTCGGCTCCGGCGGAAATGCAGCGTAAGCGGGTGCTGGAACGCGGCGTCAGCCCGGAACAGTTGGAGGCGTTGCTGACCCGGCAGTTGCCGGACGCGGAAAAACGCCTGCGGGCGGATTTCGTCGTGGATAGCGGGCAGGGATTGGAGCACGCTGCCACGCAGGTACGGCAGATTCTGGTCGCGGTTGGTAGCATGCCAATTCGGCGGAAATGATTCGTTTCGCGGAGCGTCACTCCCGGGCTTGACCCGGGGGTCCATCAAAATGGACGACGGTCTGTGTGAAGCGAGATGGATTGCCGGGTCAAGCTCGGCAATGACGAACGAGGGGCTAAGAGAGGCTTATGCGCGAGATCGTGTTCGACACCGAGACCACCGGCCTCGATCCCCTTCAGGGCGATCGCATGGTCGAGATCGGCTGCATCGAACTGGTCAATCGTTTTCCGTCGGGGCGGACGTTTCACTGCTACTTCCACCCGGAACGCGACATGCCGGAGCCGGCCTTCAAGGTGCACGGGCTCAGCATCGACTTCCTCAAGGACAAGCCGCTGTTCGCCCACAAGGTTGAGGAACTGATCGACTTTCTCGGCGATGCGCCGCTGATCGCCCACAACGCCATGTTCGATCGGGGCTTCCTCAATGCTGAGCTTGGCCGCGTGAAGAAGTCCATGATTGGACGCGAGCGGCTGATCGACACACTGATGCTGGCGCGGCGCAAGCATCCCGGCGGCTCCAACAAGCTCGACGATCTCTGTGCGCGCTACCGAATCGACAATTCGAAGCGGGTGAAGCACGGCGCGCTGCTCGACGCCGAGCTGCTCGCCGAGGTCTATGTGGAACTGATCGGCGCGCGGCAGGCCAACCTTGGCCTCGCCGGCGACTCGATGGGCGCCGGCGATAGCCGCGCTGCTTTGGTCGTGGTGCGGGTCCGACCGCAGCCGCTGGCGCCCCGGGTCGCGCCGGAAGAGCTGGAGGCGCACCGCGCCTTCATTGCCACGCTCGGCGAAGCCGCGCTGTGGCGGCAGTACGTTCCGGTCGCCTAGCGGATCAAGCGGTCGGCGGCGCCACGGCCTGTTGCGCCATGCGCTGCTGGTAAAGCGCGACGAAATCGATCGGATCGAGCATCAGCGGCGGGAAGCCGCCGTTGCGCACCGTGGTCGCGACGATCTCGCGGGCAAACGGGAACAGCAGGCGCGGGCACTCGATCAGCACCAGCGGCTGAACCTGCTCCTGCGGGACGTTCTGGATGCGGAACACGCCCGCATACTCCAGCTCGATGTTGAACATCACCGAGCCGGCCGACTCAGCCTTGCCCTCAAGCTTCAGGGTGACCTCGATGTCGGTGTCGGACATCGGATTGGCCGTGACATTGACCGAGATGGCGATCTGCGGCTGGTTCTGCTGCTGCAGCGTCCCGGGCGCGTTCGGATTCTCGAACGAGAGATCCTTGATGTATTGCCCAAGGACCATGAGCTGGGGCGCCGGATTGGTCGCGGGGGCTTCCGGTGTGCCGCCGTTGGTGCTGCTCACGATGAATTCTCCTTGGAACGGTGACTTTTACCTGTGCAATCCGCGGTGTGGCTAACACGGGGAACCAGCGCCGACAAGAACGTGGCGTTCGGCCGGAATTCAATCGCGGCGCGGGTTGGAAGGGTTCGAAAGTTCGCGGTCGGGCACCTGCTTCCATTCCTCCGGTGCGAGATCGAGGGTCGATCGGTCGGCCGGGTCGCGGCGGCTGCCCATCCATCGCCGCGTGGCAACGTCGCACCAGCGGCGCACCGGACCGATCAGCAGGGCCACTCCGGCCAGGTCGGTGAGGAAACCTGGAAGGAACAGCAGTAATCCGCCCAGCACGGCGAGCAATCCGCTGGCGTTCGCCTCTACGGTCATCGGATGGGCGCCGCCCATCGCTGCGCGGAGCCGTTCGAGGCTGGCGCGCCCGGCTTGGCGCAACACTAGAAACCCGGCCAGCGACGTGGCGAGCATCAGCAGGAACGCGCCGCCCACCCCCACGAATGACGCAACCATGACAAAGGCTGCGATTTCCGCGAGCGGAAGCACGAGAATGGCGATGACGATCAATCGGCCCATGGCGATATTTTGACCGGTGTTCCTGGAACTTGCCGCCGCTGGCGAGGTTGGCGCGGCGGCGGGGATCGTCTATTGTCGTTACTGAGGCAAATCAGTCGGCCGTGTCGACCGACGCGCCTCTTTATGGCTGCAGTCGCGTTCCTACATTATAGCGTTGGAACTGGCATAGCGTGCTACAGGCCCTTGAGGGCTTTTAGCCCCGCAAACGCCTCGTTCCGTTGGGAACGTAGATTTGCCGCCTCGGGAGCTGCGCGACGTGTTCGACATTTACACCATCATTTTTCTGGCGCTGGCGGTGTTCATCTTCCTGCGTCTGCGCAGCGTGCTTGGTCAACGCACCGGCCGCGAGCGGCCGCCGTTCGATCCGTATTCGTCCGCGCCGGGCGCTGTCCGGCCATCGCCGGGCGACAAGGTGGTGGCGTTGCCGGGCCGCGCGCCCGACGCGTCGAAGGCCGCCGAAACAGTCGAACCCGCCGCCGATCGCTGGAAGGGCATTGCTGAGCCCAGCTCCGCGCTGGCCGCCGGTCTCGACGCCATCGTTGGCGAAGACAAAACCTTCGATCCCAAGCATTTCGTTGCCGGCGCCCGCTCCGCCTACGACATGATCGTCACGGCCTACGCGGCCGGCGACCGCAAGCAGCTCAAGGGTCTGCTCGGACGCGAGGTGTATGATGGTTTCGAAAACGCCATCAAGGAACGCGAGCAAAAGGGCGAGACGGTCGAGACACGCTTCGTGGCGATCGACGGCGCCGATCTTACCGCTGCCGAGCAGCGCGGCAAAACCGCCCAGGTTACGGTGCGCTTCCGTTCGCAATTGATCTCCGTGACGCGCGCCAAGGACGGCGCGGTGATCGACGGCAATGCGGAGAAGGTGACCGATGTCACCGACGTCTGGACTTTCGCGCGCGACGTCAGTTCGCGCGATCCCAACTGGAAATTGGTCGCCACTGAAGCCGGGCAATGACATCAGCACGTTCGCGGTGCGGGCTTGTTAGGATCTTTGCAAGAGCCGGCGGCGCGGCGCTGATACTGGCGATCGCGGCGGGTGCGACGGTCTCCACACCTGCGCTGGCGCGAAATCCGCTGAAACTCCCCGATACCCAGTACGAGCCGACGTCATGGACGATGGTCGATGGCTGGGCCGACGACGATCACACCGCCGCGTTCGAAGCCTTCACGAAGAGTTGCAAGGCGATCCTGCAGGGGCCGGCCAAGCGCGACGGTTCGCCTATGCTTGGCGCGCTGTACAAGATTTGCGAGAAGGCGAGCGTCGCCAATCCGCAGAAGCCAGGTGCGGCGCGCGTCTTCTTCGAGCAGAACTTCCGCCCGATTCGCATCTCGCCACTCGGAACGCCCGACGGATTTCTCACCGGCTATTACGAGCCGATCGTCGAGGGAGTCCGCGCCAAGAGCGAAGGCTACGAGGTGCCGCTCTACCGCAAGCCGTCGAACCTGCTACCGGGCGGGCGCATGGCGGTGGCGGGCGCTCCGGCGCCCGCGGCGGACGAGGCCGGAAAGAGCAAGGGCAAGAAGAAAAATAAGCACGCCGCGAAGCGCCGGCTGGTGCCGTTTCACGACCGCTCCGCCATCGAGGACGGGGTGCTGGCCGGCCGCGATCTGGAAATCTGCTGGTTGAAGGACCCGATCGATTCGTTCTTCGCTCAGATTCAAGGTTCGCTGCGCGTGCTGCTCGATGACGGCCGGCTGATGCGCCTCAATTATTCGGCGGCGAATGGCCATCCCTATTACGCCGTCGGGCGCTGGCTGATTGATCGGGGTATCGTCGCCAAAGAAGAGATGTCGATGGACCGCATCCGCGAATGGATGACGCGAAATCCAAAGGAAGGCGACGAGCTGCGCCGGCGCAACAAGTCCTACGTGTTCTTTCGCGAGACCAGCCTCGCCAGCAACGAGGAGCCGATCGGCGCACAGGGCATTTCCCTAACGCCGGGCCGCTCGATCGCGGTCGATCGAAAGTTGCACACCTACGGCACGCCGTTCTTCATCTCCGGCTATCTGCCGATCGAAGGTCTCACCGCCGACACCTGGTTCAAGCGGTTGATGATTGCCCAGGACACCGGCGGCGCAATTATCGGTCCGGCGCGCGCCGACCTTTATTTCGGCGCCGGCGACGAAGCGGCCACGGTGGCCGGACGGATGCGCCATCCCGGCCGGTTCGTGATGCTGCTGCCGAAGTCGCTCGATCCTTCGAAGGACGAGGACGACGACGAGATTCCGCTGCCGCGTCCGCGTCCGACGGATTTCGAGGCGGTGGTGGCGGCGACGGAAAAGGCGACCGAGGTCAAGCTGGAAACAGCCAAGGCGGAAACAGCCAAGCCGGAGATCAGGTCTGCGGCCAAAGCTGACGCCAAGCCGGAGCCGAAAGCGGCTGAGAAAAAAGCCGAGAAGGCCGCCGAGACAAAGAAGCCCGACACGAAGGCCAAACTCGAAGCCAAACCGGACGCAAAGGCCAACGCGAAATCCGGCCCTGAATCCAAGGCAGAATCCAAGCCGAAGGCTGAAGCCACAACCGCGGCCAAGGTTGACGCAAAGGCGACGATCGAAACCAAGTCCAAGACTGCGGCAAAGCCCGAGGCCAAATCTGGTGCCAAATCTGAGGCCAAATCTGAGGCCAAGACCGAAACCAAAGCCAAACCGGTCGCGGTCAGGCACGATCCTCCGACATGACCCGGCGGCGGCTGAGTGACGATGAGCGCGTCCTGTGGAAGGGCGTCACCCGCTCGATCGCTCCGCTGCGGAAGCGGCCCGCCGCCGAGATCGAAGACGCAGCGCCGACCGTCATCCCGCCGGTTTCCCCAAAGCCGCGAACCAAAGCCGCGGCGGCCCCCGCTGCCGCGCCGCCGAAACCTGCCGCCGCGCCGCCTCCGCTCGCTACGCTGACGCGTCGGACCAAGCAGCGCATTGCGCGTGGCAGTCACTCGCTCGATGGCCGGCTCGACCTTCATGGCATGACGCAAGCTGAGGCGCATGCCGCGCTGTTTCGCTTTCTCCAAGCCAAGCAGGCGCGCGGCGCCAAGCTCGTTCTGGTCATCACCGGGAAGGGTGCGCGTGGTGGCGAGGACGGCGGCGGACGCGGCGTGCTGAAGCGCATGGTGCCGCTCTGGCTCGGGCTGCCGGATTGCCGTGGCCTGGTCATCGGTTTTGAGGCCGCCGCCATTGGGCACGGCGGCGAGGGCGCGCTTTACGTCAGTCTCAGGAAATCAGCCCGCACGTCAGAGTTATAATTCCGTTGCAACGTTCGGAGCGCGCATAGTCCTGTCGATTGGACCCCAAAAAGTCCCAATCTGTAAGGTAATAAGCCAGTGTCACCGTCAGAGGTTAATCGCCGCCTAGTTTTACAGTGTTATAACTTGCGAGATTTTCTTATGAAAACCCACATCCGTAAGGTCGGCAACTCGCACGGGGTCATCATTCCGAAATCCTTGCTAGACGAAATCGGTATCAAGGTCGGCGACGCGGTCAAACTCAAGGTTACAAAAAAGGGCCGGCTGGTGATGTCGCCGGATCGTGCCGAACCGCGAGCGGGCTGGGCCGCCGACAGCAAGACGCTGGCGAATGCGGGCGAACCCGGTGGCGGCATCAAATGGTGAACCGGGGCGAGGTCTGGCTGGTGCTGCCTGAATCGGCGGGGGGCGGACCGGCGGAGCCACATCCTTGCGTCATTCTATCGCCGCCGGAGATTCACGATCATCTCGGATTGGTGACGGTCGCGCCGTTCACGCTGGCCGGTAAGCCCGCCGGGTATCGCGTGCCGCTGGAGATCGATGCGCAGCGCGGCATGATCCGCCTCGAGCAGATTCGCACGATCAACAAGCGCGCATTGACCCGGCAGGTCGGCACGGTCGATCGCAAGACCCTCAGTGCAGCGCTAGCGACCTTGCGCGATATGTTCGCGGACTAAATTGGGCCGTCACTCCGCCGCCTGGGCGGTGACGTGCTGGCGGAATTTCGGCATCACCTCGTGTGCCAAGAGCCGCATTCCGTCGCGCTCCCAGGCTTCGTTCGGGCCGCCCCAGTCGAGTCCGATCTGCAGCAGCGTGCCGAACGGTCCGACCCTCTCGCGCAGCGCCACCAGCTTGTCGAGCACGGTGCGCGGGGAGCCGTGAATGACGCAATCGTTCATGATCGCTTCGGGCGTGCATTCCTCGTCGGTCATCTCCGCCCGTGGCTTGATCATGGAGAGCCGCTTGGCTGTCGCCAGCGCGGTGCGCATGTAGGAGCAGTAGTAGCGGTTCGACGCGCACTCGCCGTAGACTCGCTCGGCGGCTTCGGCGTCGGTCGGCGCGACGATAACAAGGCGTGACACCCGCCAATCCTCGCTGCGCGCGGCTTTGCCAGCCTGTCGCCGCGCTTCGCTGTACGCCTGCCAATGCGCGGCGACGGCATAGAGCGGGGCGATGGGTCCGGAGATGATTCCCCACCCCTTGGCGCCGGCTAGCTTCGCTGATGCGCTGTCGGGGCTTGAGATCGAAATGTGTATCGGCGGATGCGGCTTTTGCAGCGGCTTCGGCATGGTGCCGACACCCAGCTCGGGCAGGATCGCGTTCTTGATCTGCACATTCCAGAACTCGCCCTGGATGTCGTAGGGCGGATCCTGCGACCAGATGCGCAGGATGGTGTCGATCGACTCCATGAAGGCGCGCTGGCGGGTCGCCGGGTCGATCTTGAACAGTTCGAAATCGGAGGCGAGACCGCCGGAGCCTATGCCGAACAGGAAACGGCCGCCGCTCATGTGGTCGAATTGCGCGGCTTCGCCGGCGACGATGGCCGGATGATGGTTCGGAAGGTTAATGACGGCGGTGCCGAAGGTGAGGCTCCTGGTTTGCGGCACGAGGCCCGCAAGGAACATCAGCGGCGAGGGGAAGGGCTCGGTGGTGGCGGAGAAGTGTTCGCCCATCCAGAGCTCGTCGTAGCCCAGCGTGTCGGCGAGCACCGATTTGGTCGTGTCCTCGGCCAGCGTTTCGGACAACGAGCGGCCGGGTGGATGCACCGGCATCATGAACATTCCGAAGCGCATAACGGCGATCCTTATGTGGCCGATATTCTAACCACGTCATGGCCGGGGCATAGCGCGTCGGAAGACGGTCGTGAACACCCTATTGTCCCAGCCCCCCACGTATTGCTTAGCTCCGGCTGGGCTGAACATTGAAAGGACGGAGAATGGTGACCAAGGCAGACATGGTTGGCGTGTATCGCGGGCGCGGCGAGCAGGTGGTCGACGCCGGCGGCAAGGTCATCCACTCCGCGAACACCAGCAGCGGGCAGATCATGTATACCGCTGACGGCTACATCGGAGTGGTGTCGACGCCGGCCGGGCGCGAAAATCTCGCCAATTCTGGCGGGCGCACCGATTTGGGCGGTGCGACGGCAGAGGAGCTGATCGCAGCGACACGCGGGGTGACCTGTTACGCCGGGCGTTTCGAGGTGAAGGACGGCGAGGTGCACCATCATGTGGAGATGGCGCTCAATCCGAACCTGATTGGGCAGACGATGATCCGCCGCGTCGAGTTCGATGGGCCTGACCTGACGCTGTCGGCGCGGCCGGATGCTCAGGGCAATGTCCGGAAGATTTTGTGGCGGCGCGTGTGACGGTGCGCCGCCGCGCCGCAACCTAAAGGATAAACCGGCTCAGATCCGTATTCTTGGCGAGATCGCCGATGTGCTTCTGCACATAGGCCGCGTCGATCCGCACCGTTTCGCCGGCGCGATCGGTGGCGCTGAACGAAATCTCATCGAGCACGCGCTCCATCACCGTCTGCAGGCGGCGCGCCCCGATGTTCTCGACGCTGCCGTTCACCAGCACCGCCACGTCGGCGATGGCGTCGATGGCGTCCTCGCTGAACTCCAGCGTCACGTTCTCGGTCGCCATCAGCGCGATGTACTGATTGATCAGCGCGGCTTCGGTGTCGGTGAGGATGCGCCGCATGTCGTCGCGCGTCAGCGCCTGTAGCTCGACGCGGATCGGTAGGCGGCCCTGCAGTTCGGGCAGCAGGTCCGACGGCTTGGAAATGTGAAACGCCCCGGACGCGATGAACAGGATGTGGTCGGTCTTCACCGCGCCGTGCTTGGTCGAGACGGTGGTGCCTTCGATCAGCGGCAGCAGGTCGCGCTGCACACCCTCGCGCGATACGTCGCCGCCGACGCGGCCGTCGCGCGCGGTGATCTTGTCGATTTCGTCGAGGAACACGATGCCGTTGTTCTCGACCGCGTGGATCGCCTCCTGCACGAGCTGCTCCTGATCGAGCAGCTTGTCGGATTCCTCGGCGATCAGGATGTCGTGCGACTCGCCGACGGTGACGCGGCGCGTCTTGGTGCGGCCGCCGGCCATCTTGCCGAAAATGTCGCCGATGTTGATGCCGCCCATCTGGGCGCCCGGCATTCCCGGAATCTCGAACATCGGCATGCCACCGCCGGCGGCGGCCACCTCGATCTCGATTTCCTTGTCGTTCAGCTCGCCGGCGCGAAGCTTCTTGCGAAATGCCTCTTTGGTGGAGGCGCTGGCGTTGGCGCCGACCAGCGCATCGACCACGCGCGCCTCTGCGGCCTGGGCGGCCCGCACCTGCACGTCCTTGCGCTTGCGCTCGCGGGTGAGGGCGATGCCGACCTCGAGAAGATCGCGGACGATCTGTTCGACGTCGCGGCCGACGTAGCCGACCTCGGTGAACTTGGTCGCCTCGATCTTGAGGAACGGCGCGCCGGCAAGCCGCGCCAGCCGTCGCGAGATCTCGGTTTTGCCGACGCCGGTCGGGCCGATCATCAGGATGTTCTTCGGCAGCACCTCTTCGCGGAGCTTTTCGTCGAGCTGCAGCCTGCGCCAGCGGTTTCGCAGGGCGATGGCGACGGCGCGCTTGGCGTCGCCCTGGCCGATGATGTAGCGGTCGAGTTCCGAGACGATTTCGCGCGGTGAGAAGTCGGTCATGCGTTGCCGGTTACGCCTTCAATGTCTCAACGGTGACGCTGCGGTTGGTGTAGACGCAAATATCGGCGGCGATGTCGAGCGACTTGCGCACGATCGCCTCGGCGTCGAGCGGGCCGTCCGCCAGCGCGCGGGCGGCGGCGAGAGCGTAATTGCCGCCGGAGCCGATGCCCATGACGCCGGTCTCGGGTTCGAGAACGTCGCCGGTTCCGGTCAGCACCAGCGAGACGTCCTTGTCGGCGACGATCATCATGGCTTCCAGCCGGCGCAGGAAACGGTCGGTGCGCCAGTCCTTGGCCAGTTCGACGGCGGCCCGGGTGAGCTGACCAGGGTACTGCTCGAGCTTGGCTTCCAGCCGCTCGAACAGCGTGAAGGCGTCGGCGGTTGCGCCGGCGAACCCGCCGATCACTTCACCTTTGCCGAGCCGGCGTACCTTTTTGGCGTTGCCCTTGATGATGGTTTGGCCGATCGAGACCTGGCCGTCGCCGCCCACGGCGACCATGCCGCCCTTGCGGACGGTCAGAATGGTGGTGCCGTGCCAGAGTTCGGATTGTGTCTGCTGCATACGCGATGATCCCGCCCCGCAGGGATGTAAGGGTTCAACTGGACGAATTCAAACGCCGGGGCGCGGCTGTGGCGAATCCCAAACGCCCCTGATAAAAGGGCGCGATTCAACGCAAAAGGCGATTCTCATGGCTAGCGGCCGCAAAGTCATAGCGAAAAGCGCCGGCCGGGTGGCGGCGAAGGGCCGCAAAGGCTCGGTCAAGCGCGCTACCAAGGAGACCGACATCCAGGTTGCGGTCGATCTCGACGGCAAGGGCGTGTCGGACGTCTCCACCGGCATCGGCTTCTTCGATCATATGTTGGACCTGCTGGCCCGCCATTCGCGCATCGACATCACCGTGAAGGCCAAGGGCGACCTGCACATCGACCACCATCACACCACCGAGGACGTCGGCATCGCGCTCGGCCAGGCGGTCAAGCAGGCACTCGGCGACATGAAGGGCCTGACGCGCTACGCCGATGTTCACGTCCCGATGGACGAGGCGCTGACCCGCGTGGCCATCGACGTGTCGGGCCGGCCGTACCTGGTGTTCAAGGCCAAGTTCGGCCGTGACAAGGTGGGTGCCTTCGACACCGAACTGGTTCAGGAGTGGTTCCAGGCGTTCGCCATGAATGCGGGCATCACCCTGCACGTCGAGGTGTTGTACGGGACAAACGATCACCACATTGCGGAGTCTTGCTTCAAGGGCTTGGCGCGGGCGTTGCGCGCCGCCTTCGCCATCGACCCGCGGGCCGCAGGCGAGGTGCCGTCCACCAAGGGCACGCTTGGTGGTTAGGTGGTTGGCGGCTTCGCCGCCGGAGAACGACATGTCGACTTTCACGGTTCATGAGCCGCCGCGGCGCAAGAATGAAGAGGCCGCTTCGCCGGACCGTTTCGCCTTTGTGCGAGACGGCTTCTACTTCTGGGCGTTCGTGCTCGGGCCGGTGTGGATGCTCTATCACCGGCTGTGGCTGGTGCTGCTGATGTACCTCGTGGGAACGACCGGGCTGCAGATCGCGCTGTGGACGCTCGGCGTCTCCGGAGCGGTCAAGTTCGCCGTGGGCTTGTTGATCGCGCTGCTGGTCGGCTTCGAAGCCGGCACTTTGCGCCGCTGGTCGCTGCGCCGCTGGACCGATCGCGGCACGGTGGTCGCTCACAATCGTGAGGCCGCCGAGCATCGCTTCTTCGACCGATGGTTCGATGGCACATCGGCGTCCTACGAGCCGCCGGCCCCGCTCCGGCCGGCTCATGTGCCGACCTCCGACCATGATGTGATGGGGCTGTTTCCAGAGCCGCAATCGCGCTCATGATAAGCACATGATCCGCCGATGAGTGTCGCGATCGTCGATTACGGCTCCGGTAACCTGCACTCCGCTGCGAAGGCTTTCGAGCGCGCCGCCCGCGAAAGCGGCCACGATCAGCCGATCGTGGTGACGCGCGATCCCGACGCCGTGCGCAAGGCTGACCGCGTTGTGCTGCCGGGTGTCGGCGCTTTCGCCGATTGCCGGCGTGGGCTCGACGCGGTGCCGGGCATGGTTCAGGCGCTGGAGGAAACGGTGCGTGGCAAGGGCCGGCCGTTTCTCGGCATCTGCGTCGGCATGCAGCTGATGGCCGAGCGCGGCCGCGAGTATGTGGTGACCGAGGGCCTGGGCTGGATCCGTGGCGAGGTCGACAAGATCGCGCCGTCCGATCCGGCGCTGAAGATCCCGCACATGGGATGGAACACGCTTGCCGTGCGCACCAGTCACGCGGTCCTCGACGGCATTCCGATCGGACCCGATGGGCTGCACGCCTACTTCGTGCACTCCTACCATCTGAAGCCCGCAGACACCGCCGACCTGGTCGCGCAGGCCGATTACGGTGGGCCGGTTACCGCCATTGTCGGGCGGGACAGCATGGTGGGCACGCAATTCCACCCGGAAAAGAGCCAAAAACTTGGGCTTGCGCTCATCGCCAATTTCCTGAAATGGAACCCGTGAGTAACGAGTGAGAGCCGAGTGATCCTGTTTCCCGCCATCGATCTCAAGGACGGTCTCGCTGTTCGCCTGGAGCAGGGCGACATGGCGCGCGCCACCGTGTTCAATCGCGATCCGGCAGCGCAAGCCCATGCGTTCGAGACCCAGGGATTCAAGCATTTGCATGTCGTCGATCTTGACGGCGCCTTCGCGGGCAAGCCGATGAACGTCTCGGCGGTGGAACGCATCCTGGAAACCGTCGGGCTTTGCGTGCAGCTCGGCGGCGGCATCCGCGACATGACGACAATCGACGGCTGGCTCAGCAAGGGCGTCAACCGAGTCATCATCGGCACCGCGGCGGTGCGCGATCCCGAATTGGTGAAGTCGGCGGCCAAGAAATATCCGCGGCGGATCGCGGTCGGACTCGACGCCAAGGACGGCAAGGTCGCGGTCGAAGGCTGGGCATCGACGTCCGAACTCAGCGTGCTGGATATTGCGCGGCGCTTCGAGGACGCGGGTGTCGCGGCGATCATCTACACCGACGTGGCGCGTGACGGCATGCTCAAGGGCATCAACTGGGATGCGACCATCGCGCTGGCCGATGCCATCTCGATCCCGGTGATCGCCAGCGGCGGGCTCGCTTCCATCGACGACGTACGGATCATGACGGAACCGCGCGCGCATAAGCTCGAAGGCGCGATCACCGGCCGCGCGCTTTATGACGGCCGCCTCGACGGCGCCGCGGCGCTGGCGATGCTGCGCGCGGCGCGGCGGTAGGCATGTTCAAGGTCCGCGTCATTCCCTGCCTGGACGTCAAGGACGGCCGTGTCGTCAAAGGCATCAACTTCGTCAACCTGCGCGACGCCGGCGATCCGGTGGAGGCGGCGATCGCCTACGACGCCGCCGGCGCCGACGAACTCTGCTTTCTCGACATCACCGCCAGCCACGAGAACCGCGACACCATCTTCGACGTGGTGACCCGCACCGCCGAGGCTTGCTTCATGCCGTTGACCGTCGGCGGCGGCGTCCGAACGGTTGATGACATCCGCAAGCTTCTGACCTGCGGCGCCGACAAGGTCTCGATCAACACCGCGGCGGTGAGCCGGCGTGCCTTCGTGAAAGAGGCGGCGGAGAAGTTTGGCGACCAGTGTATCGTGGTGGCGATCGACGCCAAGCGTGTTTCGGACCGCTGGGAGATCTTCACCCACGGCGGCCGTCATCCGACCGGACTCGACGCGGTGGAGTACGCGCGCGAGGTGGTATCGCTCGGCGCCGGCGAAATCCTGCTGACCTCGATGGACCGCGACGGCACCAAGTCCGGCTTCGACATCGCGCTCACCCGCGCGGTCGCCGATGCGGTGCCGGTGCCGGTGATCGCCTCCGGCGGCGTCGGCTATCTGGATCACTTGGTGGCCGGCATCCGTGACGGACATGCGACGGCGGTGCTGGCGGCGTCGATCTTCCACTTCGGCGAATTCACCGTACGCCAAGCCAAGGTCCACATGGCTCAGGCCGGTTTGGCCGTGCGGATGGATGCCTAGCCGGCGATTCGCGCGGCCCAGCGCAGCGCTTGTTCGAGCCGGTCGTTGCCCCAGAACAATTCGCCATCCGCGGTCGTGAAGCTTGGCGCGCCGAACAGGCCGAGCGCCTGGGCCTCCTCGGTCTGCGCGCGCAGCGCAAGCTTGTTGGCTTCGGATTGGGCGGCATTGAGCGCGGCGGCCGCATCGACACCAAGGTCGGAGAGTATCCCGGCGAGCGCCGCCGGATCGTCGATCCGCCCGCCCCTCGGCGAATTCGGCCCGAAACGCCGCCACGCAAAAGTCCTCGCCCCAGCCCTGCGTAAGGCCGAAGGCACTCACCCGCGCGGCCAGCAGGCTGTTCTGCGGAAACAGATCGGGACGCCGGAACGGCACGTCGAGGTCTTCGGCGAGCCGCTCCAGGTCGCGCCACATGTGACGGCCCTTCGCCTCGTAGAGGTTGAATGGCGAGGTTTCCCAGCCCTGCGCCTTGAAGATCGGTCCGAGCAGGAAGGGGCGAAAACGGACGCCCACTTTGGCTTCGGCGGCGATGGCCCGGACGCGGGCGGCGGCGAGATAGGAATAGGTCGAGGCGAAATCGAACCAGAAGTCGAGCGAGGGATCGGCCATGCTGGATGCTAGCGCCGCGGCGTCCCGCGCGCATCCCTCCGATGACGGCGGCGGGCAGACATGCTATTGAACGCGATGAGCAAATTCACTCTTGCCGATCTCGAACAGCGCATCAACGAGCGCGCCAGTGCCTCGGCCGAGGTGTCCTACACCCGCAAGCTGCTTGACCGGGGTCCGGCGCAGTGCGCGAAGAAATTCGGCGAGGAGGCGGTCGAAGCGGTGATTGCCGTCACCGGCGAGGATCGCGATCGGGTGATCGGCGAAGCCGCTGACGTGCTGTACCATCTGCTGGTCATGCTGCACGCGCGCCAAGTGAAGCTGGACGAAGTCGAGGCGCTGCTGAAAACCCGCACCAAGAAATCCGGCCTTGAGGAAAAAGCTTCGCGCGGCGCGTGATTCGGTGATTTCGCCAACGCCCGGCTAAGCGATTGAGTTGAGCGAGTGATGGAACAGCGCACCGACGACGGCCTGTCGCCCTACCACACTTACACCCGCGCCGAATGGTCCGCGCTGCGCGACGGCATGCCGATGACGCTCACCCATGACGAGGTGACGCGGCTGCGCTCGCTGCATGACCGCCTCGACATGAAAGAGGTCGAGGACATCTATCTGACGCTGTCGCGGCTGCTGTCGCTCTACGTCGCGGCGACGCAGCGGTTGCACCGTGCGCAGCAGCGCTTCCTCGGCACCGTCGAAGCGAAGGTGCCCTACATCATCGGCGTCGCAGGCTCGGTCGCCGTCGGCAAGTCGACCACGGCGCGTGTGTTGCAGGCGCTGTTGGCGCGCTGGACCAACGTCCCGAAGGTCGATCTCATCACCACTGATGGGTTCCTGCTTCCCAACGCGGTGCTGGCGCGCGAAGGGCTGATGGAGAAGAAGGGCTTTCCGGAAAGCTACGACCTGCCGGCGCTGCTGCTATTTCTATCTGATGTGAAGGCGGGACGCCGTCCGGTGCGGGCGCCGATCTACTCGCATCTGGTCTACGACGTGATGCCGAGCCAGTGGATCGAGATCGACAGGCCGGACATCCTGATCGTCGAAGGGCTGAACGTGCTGCAGACCGGCCGGCTGCCGAAGGACGGCAAGGCGA
>JAPLPD010000155.1:18737-91501 GCA_026400395.1 Alphaproteobacteria bacterium
CTATCTCGACGCCGATGAAAGCGTGCTGAAGCACTGGTACGTCGATCGATTCCTGACCCTGCGGGAGACCGCGTTCCGCGATCCGAAATCGTACTTCCACCGCTATTCGAAGCTGAGCGACGACGAAGCGGCGGCAACCGCCACCTCGATCTGGGACCGCATCAATCTGGTCAATCTGCACGAGAACATTCTGCCGACAAGGCAGCGCGCCGATCTCATCCTCAAGAAGGGCGCGAGCCATATGGTCGAGGACGTGGCGCTGCGGAAATTGTGAAGCGCCTGCGCTCGTGTCCCGGACGAGTGCCCCAGGACATCTCTATCTAAGCCGCCATCGCTGTTTTATCCGCCGCCTCGGCCAGCGCCGTTGCGAGACGGTCGCGGTCGAGCGGCTTCACCAGAAAACCATCCATGCCGGCGGCGAAACAAGCCTCGCGATCCTCGGTGAAGGCGTTGGCAGTGAGCGCGACGATCGGCGTGCGTGGTCCGCCGCCTTCGGCGGCGCGAATGCGCCGCGCGGCCTCCAGGCCGTCGATGCCCGGCATGTGCATGTCCATCAGGACAAGATCGTAAGGCGCGCCGGCGGCGTGCGCGGTATGCCAGCGTTCGAACGCCAGAGCGCCGCTGTCGGCCATCACGGGCAGGTGTCCGAGGCGTGTCAGCAGCGTACGTGTGAGCAACGCGTTGATCTCGTTGTCCTCGGCGACCAGCACGACCATCGGCTTCTGTGCGGTTTCCGCCGCCGGGGGGGCGCCCGGTTCGGGAGCGAGAGGCGGGCTTTCGATCGGTTGCTCGGCGCCGAGTTGAGCCCTGAGCGAGGCGGCGCGGATCGGCTTCACTAGATAGCCGGCGAAGCCCGCCTCCATCAGCGCCGGCAGGCGGTGACGTTCGGCCGGCGTGATCAGAACGATGCGCCGTGCCTGGGCAATCCCGGCGATGTGATTTGCGGCTTCGGCGCCGATCGAATGATCGACCAGCACGGCGTCCCAATGTCGCTGCGCGAAGAGCTCCGCCAGATGCGGCGCGAGATGCATCGCGCTGACGCCCCAGCGGGTAAGTTGCCGCTCGATCAGTGACGCTTCGATGGTCGGCGGCGCGATGATCAGCACCGACAGATGGGAGAAATCAGTGGCTTCGGGATTCGCGGTCTCCGAGCCGCCGTCTTCGGCGGCGGGCAGCGGTACGATGGCGCGGAAGCTCGTGCCTTCGCCGGGCACGCTATCGACCTCGATGCGGCCGCCCATCCGCTCAACGATGCGTTTGGAGATTGCGAGCCCCAATCCGGTGCCGCCGAACTTGCGGGCCAAACCGCCTTCGGCTTGTTCGAACTCCTGGAAGATTCGCGCCTGCTGTTCACGCGCGATACCGATGCCGGTGTCGCGGACCTGGAACACGATTTCGCCGCCGAGGAAGCCCGACTCGACGATCACCGCGACGCTGCCGTTCTCGGTGAACTTGATGGCGTTGCCGGCGAGATTGAGCAGCACCTGCCGCAGCCGCGTCGGATCGCCGATCACGCGGGCCGGCAAACCTTCATCGACGTCGGAGGCGATTTCCAGCCCCTTTGCCTGGGCGCGTGGCCCGAGCAGTTCGACGATATCCTCGACCATCGCCGTCAGTGAGAACGGCTGGGTGTCCAGCTCCAGCTTGCCGGCTTCGATCTTGGAAAAATCTAGAATGTCCTCGATCAGCGACAACAGTGCCGCGCCGGATGTTTGGGTGGCTTTGACGTAGGTCGCCTGTTCCGGTGTCAGCGGGGTATCCTGTAGCAGTCCCGCCATTCCGAGGATGCCGTTCAGCGGCGTGCGGATTTCGTGCGAGACCATGGCAAGGAAGCGCGACTTGGCGCCGCTCGCGGCCTCCGCGGCATCGCGCGCCTGGCCCAGCGCGCGTTCGGCCTCGATGCGGTCGGTGACGTCACGGCCGACGCTCTGCACCTCGGCGTGGTCGGACTTTTCGGACCACACGACCACTTCGCGCCACGCGAGCCAGCGCGGGCCGTCGGCGGTCATGATTTGCTCGTCGAGGAGCCGGGTGCGATCCGGCAACACGCTGTCGCGGCCCTGCTGCAGCGACGGCAGGGCATGGGCGCTGCCGAGCAGCAGCTCGCGCGGCCGCCCGGCGAGCAGGCAATAGGCGTCGTTGACGTAGGTGATGCGGCCCAGGTTGTCGCGGCGTACGATCAGGTCGCCCTGCGCTTCCAGCAGACTGGTGGCGCGCGCCTCGGCCTCCTTCAACTCCCAAGTGCCGTCGGCCAGCTCCTCGCAGCGGATCCTGGCGCGCTTGAGTTCGAGCCAGAGACGGCTGTTGCGCGACAGCACCATCAGCATGATGCCGCACAGCAGGCAGAACATTCCGCCGGTGCCGATCGCGAAGGTCGTCGGATCGTAGACCGATTCGTTGACGTGAAAGAGATAGGAAAGCAGCACCGAAGCCGTCGCCAAAGCGCCGATGACAATGAAGGTCCAGGGCAGCAGCGACTGCGCCATACGGCGAACGGCACGATACCGCTTGCGTGGCTTGCCGGTGTTGGGACGAACCTGAATCAAACGCATACACGGGCCCTTCCCACGACAGGCGGCCCACGGCGCAACGTGCCCCGCGGCGACCTGTTTTATCCGGAGTTTGCGACGGGGATTGTGCTCGGGAACCCTTGCGATTCCCCTTATCGGCGCGGCGTTAATGACTTGGCATGGTTGACGCCAAGCTAACGGGCGTTTGCCCGCTACCGGATCGAGCCGGTGACGTCGCGCTGCTGATTGGTCTTCCACATGGCCGCGAGAAGCGCCGCGGCGTCCTGCTGCGAGAACCGCACCGAATGAACGTAAATCTTGAAGTCGGAGGCGGCGATATCAGCAGACAGATTGACGGTAACGTCGGGCTTGGATGTGCCGGCATCAAGCGTCACGGTGCGGATCGGCGTCGCAGAGCGGCAGGGCGCCTGCTCCTTGCCGCTGAAGTCGTCGACCAGCACAAAATCGGCGAGCGCGGCGCTGTCGACAAGCTGCATCCGCAGGTCCGGCCGGGCCTCGTTGCCGGCGATCTTGATACGGAAATCAGGCGCTGAGGCGTCGCGGGCGATCTGGTAGGTGGTGGCGCCGCTGGCGAAGCACAGTGCTTCCTTGGTCGGCGCGAAAGTCGAATGCGCGGCGGCCGGAACGGCGACGGCGGCGACGAGGATGAGACTTTTCTAAATGCGATTCACGCATAACAGGCTAGAGCCCGTATGGTTACCAGGGGTTTTAATGGAGTTGACCGCCGCGCCTATGCTACGGGACAGTCTCGAAAAGCAGAATCCGGGAGAGATCATGGCAGTCGCCAGCCGCGCGAATTCCGATTACGGGCGCTTCGTTGACGAAGTGAAGGACATGAGCCTGTTCCCGCTGTGGGAGCGGGTCGGCGGTCTCAAGCCCGGCACCAAGTGCCTGCCGGCGCACTGGAGCTACGAGTCGGTGCGGCCGCAGTTGCTGCTTGCGTGCGAGATGGTCACCAAGAAGGAGGCATCCCGGCGCGTGCTGTGCCTGGAGAATCCGACGCTGCGCGGGACGACGTTCATCTGCGACTCGCTGTTCGCCGGTTTGCAGATCATCATGCCGGGCGAGGTCGCGCCGTCGCACCGCCACACACCGAGCGCACTGCGCTTCATCGTCGAGGGCGAAGGGGCCTATACGGCGGTCGCCGGCGAGAAGCTGCCGATGAAGCTGGGCGACTTTGTGGTGACGCCGGCCTGGGCCTGGCATGACCACGGCAACCTCGGCACCACGCCGGTTGTCTGGCTCGATGGTCTCGACACCCCGTTCGCGCGCTTTTTCGGTGCGGCGTTCTATGAGCCGTATCCGGAAGACACCCAGCCGATCAACCGGCCGCAAGGCGAATCCATCGACGTGTACGGCACCAACATGCTGCCGGCTGACTACCAGTCGGACGGCCAGTCGTCGCCGGTCTTGATCTATCCCTACGAACGCACGCGTGCCGCGCTCGACAGCATGGCCAAGGCGGGAAAGCTGCATCCGGCGCACGGCTACCGGCTGCGCTACGCCAATCCGGCGACCGGCAAGCACCCGTTCCCGACCATGGCGGTGTCGATGCAACGGATGCCGGCGGGCTTTGCCGGCGCAACCTACCGCTCGACGGGCGCCAGCGTGTTCGCCGTTCACAAGGGCACGGGCCGCGTGAAGCTTGGCGACGCCGAGCATGCGCTCGCGCCGCACGACGTGTTCGTCGCGCCGCCGTGGGTGCCGTACAGCTTCAGTGCTGAAAGCGACGTCGAGCTGTTCAGCTATTCCGATCGCGCCGGCCAGGAGGCGCTGGGCTATTGGCGCGAACAGGTGGGCTGATCGTCCCGCAATAACGCTGTTTCAGGCGGCGCGCCGGGCTTCGTCGGTCAGCGCGCGATAGCTCAGCGCTTCGGCCAGATGCACGCGGCCGACTTTTTCCGCGCCGTCGAGATCGGCCAGGGTGCGCGCGACCCGCAGCACCCGGTGATAGCCGCGCGCCGAGAGCCGCATGGCGTCGGCAGCGTCGCGCAGCAACGAAAGTCCGGCTTTGTCCGGCTTCGAGACCTCTTCGAGGATGGCGGCCGGCGAGGCGGAGTTCGTCGTGACGTTGTACAGTCCCAGCGCGGCGTAACGCTCCGCTTGCACGGCGCGGGCGGCGGCGACGCGCGCGGCGACCTCTTTGCTGCCTTCGGCCGGCGGCGGCAGGATCAGGTCCGCGGCGGTGACCGCCGGCACCTCGATGTTGAGATCGATGCGGTCGAGCAACGGCCCCGACAGTTTGGTCTGGTACTCCGCGGCGCAGCGGGTGTTCGGCCCGCGTCGGCAGGTGAATCCCGGGTCGCTGGCGCGGCCGCAGCGGCACGGGTTCATGGCCGCGATCAGCATGAAGCGCGCCGGATAGGTGACGCGGTGGTTGGCGCGGGAGATGGCGACTTCGCCGGTTTCCAGCGGCTGGCGCAGCGCATCCAGCGCCTGAGCCTGGAATTCCGGAATGTCAATCGGCGTTGGATCGGGACCCCTTATCGGCATCCAAAAGGGACCCCTTTGAGCGGCGGGTTCGGCCGGTAGCGCTCGCGCCGTCGGAGCTGGCCGGGGTTGCGGAGACGGCGCGAGTCTGCGCAAAGCGATCCGAGCGCGGCCAACTCGATCCGATAGCTGGCGTCACGCTCCCGTTAAACCGCGCTAGCGCGTCGTTTTTGAGCCAAGCCGGTACCCACATAGCGGTGAGCACCGATTTCGCACTGCTTGACGGCCTAATGCAATCTACGAGCCCGAAGCAGTAATGGTAGCTCTGGTGCGGCGCTCACACTCTGTCGTTGCAAACATAGCACGCTAGTTTTATCGCGCACTACTTGAGCAGGTTGTGTCCGCCGGCGGCGGCGACTTCCAGGGCGCGCTTGGCGCTTTCCTGGCCTTTGATGTCGGAGAGGTCGAGCGTCGCGCCTGGAGTTTCGGCACGAATGGCGGGCTTTGGCCGCGACAGCACCTGGGTGCCCTTGAAGTGGTTGGCGAGCTGGATGAGCGACGACGGCGCGACAATCTCCATCTCCGGGCTGGCCCAGGCGGCCTCCGGTCCGCATGCGGCGGGACAGATCAGCCCCTCGCTGCGCGAGTTGGCGCCGATCGCCGCCGGCAGCGCGCCCGCCACCGCAGCGATCGAGCCGTCGAGGCCGAGTTCGCCCAGCACCGTGAAGCCCGCGAGCGCATCGTTCGGTACCGCGCCGATCGCTGCCATCAAGCCGAGCGCGATCGGCAGATCGTAGTGGCTGCCTTCCTTGGGCAGATCGGCGGGCGCCAGATTGATGGTGATGCGGCGCGCCGGCAGCGCCAGACCCGAGGCGACCAGCGCCGCGCGAACGCGCTCCTTGGCTTCGGATACGGCCTTATCCGGCAGCCCGACGATGTTGAAGGCGGGCAGGCCCGGCGCGACCTGAACCTGCACGTCCACCGCGCGGGCTTCGATGCCCTCGAACGCCACCGTCGAAACGCGCTGGACCATGTTGCCCCAAGTGCAGCCCTCAAGAGAGCTGCTTCAAGCCGCCCGGAAAGGTAGCAGAGCCAATTGTGGCGCACAAGAACATTTGCAGAACAAAACGACTCGATTACAGTGCCAGGGCCATTCCTCGACGACAACCCCAAGCTGTAACCAAAACCGCAAAGAGGACTGCCATGATCGATCTGAAGACACTCGCCATCGAGATGCAACAGGCGCGGCAGGCGCGCCTTGACGCTCAGGCCGCCGGCTCCGAGGTCGAGGAGCTGATCTGGACCGTCCAACATTTCGAGCCCGGCAAGCAGCGCATGGTGTTCATGATCGATGTGGGTGAGCCGGAGCCGTTCGAAGCGGCGCACTAGCGCGACAAGCCTCCAAGGCGCTCTATGATGGCCGGAGATTCGTTCCCGCTCCCGGAGACATCATGGTCCAACTTGTCGATAGTGACATCAAGACTCGCGAAGTCCTGGGCTGGAAGGGAGTGCATGTGTTGCACTTCACCGGCTCGTCTTGCTCGCAAAAGCTGCGCATCTTTCTTAACCTGAAGGGCATCCCGTGGGAGTCACATCCCATCGATCTGCCCAGCAACGAGAACTTTCGGCCGTGGTTTCTCGGCATTAATCCGCGCGGGCTCCTGCCGGTGCTGGTGCATGACGGCGCGGTGCATATCGAGAGCAACGACATCATCCAGTATCTGGAGAAGACGTTTCCCACGCCGCGGCTGATTCCGGCCGGCCATGAGAACGAGGTTGCCGCGCTGCTCAAGCACGAGGACGATCTGCATCTCGATCTGCGCACCCTGAGTTTTCGCTTCGTGTTCGCGCCGCCCGGTCCGCCGAAGCCTGCCGAGGCGCTGGCGAGCTACGCGGCGAACGGCACCGGCACGGTGCAAGGGCTGCATGACAGCGACAAGGACATACAAATCGAGTTCTGGCAGCGCGCGGCGAAGGAAGGCTTCAGCGACGACCGGGTCCGCGCCTCCGCGCAGAAATTTCGCGCCGAGTTCGAGGCCCTCAACCAGCGGCTCACGCAGCTTCCTTACTTGATGGGCGAAAATCTCGGCGTGCTCGATATCGCCTGGTTCATCTACGCATTCCGGCTTTCGCTCGCCGGCTATCCGATGAAGCGGTTGCATCCGCGGGTGAGCGCCTGGGTCGAACGGCTGCACGCGCGGCCGGAGTTTGCCAAGGAGGTCACCGGCACACGGAAGCCGGCAACCCAAGTCGGTCCGACGCTGGAAATGGTGGCCGGGCTTTAGCCCTTCCGCTTCGTCTCGATCTTGTCCCAAATCATCGCGGCGATGTCTGGCCCGCCGAGATTGCGGATGGCGCGGACCCCGGTGGGCGAGGTGACGTTGATTTCGGTGAGCCAGCCGCCGATCACGTCGATCCCCACGAAAAGCAATCCGCGCTGCCGCAGCGCCGGGCCGATGGTCTGGCAGATTTCGCGTTCGCGCGGAGTCAATTCGGTGTCCTTCGGCGAGCCGCCGCGCACCATGTTCGAGCGCAGATCGTCCGCCGCCGGCACGCGGTTCACCGCGCCGGCATACTCTCCGTCGACCAGGATGATGCGCTTGTCGCCGTCACGGACCTCGGGAAGGAATTTCTGAACCACCCAGGCCTCGCGGAAGGTGACCGAGAACATGTCGTACAGCGAGCCGAAGTTGAGGTCCTCGCGGGTGAGCCGGAACACTGCGCCGCCGCCGTGACCGTACAGTGGCTTCATCACGATGTCGCCGTGCTCGGCGCGGAACGCCTTGATCTCGGCGAGATCGCGGGTGAGCAGGGTCGGCGGCATCAGTTGCGGAAACTCGGTGACGAAGATTTTCTCCGGCGCGTTGCGCACCGAGGCGGGATCGTTGACCACCAGCGTCTTCGGATGGATGCGTTCGAGCAGATGCGTTGTGGTGATGTAGTTGAGGTCGAACGGCGGGTCCTGACGCAGCAGCACCACGTCGAACGACGACAGATCGGTGCGCTTGGCCTCGCCGAGCGTGAAGTGATCGCCAGCCTTGTCGCGCACGCTGAGCGATTGGACGGCGGCGAACACGCCGACGCTGCTCATCGCCATCCGGTCCGGTGTGTAATAGCTCAGCGTGTGCCCCCGCGCCTGCGCCTCAAGTAGAAGCGCGAAGGTTGAATCCCCGCGAACGTTGATCCGCTCGATCGGGTCCATCTGCACCGCGACATTCAAAGCCATAGCCGTTCCTTTATGTGATCACCGCGCGGCGCGTACAGCGTAAACGAAAGGTTAATATCTTACCGCCAATCTGCGGAAATTGGCGCGGGAACGTTTTAATGGGCCTCTCTCATATAACGAACAACAGACTGTTCCCGAGGCTATCGATCGCCGGAAAGCTTTACGCGATCTTCGCCCTGCTCGCCACCGCAACCGTTGCGCTGGCGCTGGTGGCGGTCATCAACGCGCGCCGCCATGTGGCGCTGACCGATGAGTTCGAGGCGGCGCTGCAGGGCTCGCAGAACGTCGAACGCATCAACGGCCTGATCTACGCCGTCGTCATGGATGGACGCGGCGTATACATGTCGTCCGACCCGGCTGCCGTCAAAAACTTCGCCGCCGGACTGCTGAAATTCAATGATCAGATTCTGAATATCGTCAACGGTTGGGAGCGAACGGTGCGGCCCGAAGAAGCCGCGCAATTCGCACCGTTCGCTGCGCGGATTCGCGAATTCCACGCCTTCCGAAAGGAGTTGGCGCGGCTCGGCACCGAGGTTGGGCCAGCCGCGGCCCGCGCGTGGGGCGACAACGAGACCAGCCGCAACATCCGCATGGGGCTGAACCGGGATCTCGATGGGCTGGGTGCGATGTATGCCAAGCAGGCGCGCGAAACATACGGCCGGATCGACAACGGTATCGATTTCACCGCTTGTCTGATGACCGTGCTGGCCGTTGTTGCGATCCTTCTTGCCGCATTTGGCGCAGCCACGATCGGTCGGGCCGTCGCGCGGCCTATCGCGGAACTCGTCCGCGTGACCGAACAGGTTGCCGAGGGTCATGCGCTACCGGTGCCCTACGGCACGCGGCGTGACGAAATCGGCGCGTTGTCGCGCTCGATCAGCGTGTTCCAGCACGCCCTGCATCACAACCAGGAGCTCAACCGTTCGATGGAGGCGGAGACGGCGGCGCGCGATTATCGCCAGGAGCACATCTCCGCCGAGATAGCAGCCTTCACCTCCGCGTCTGAGCGCAACGTAGCCGAGCTTGGCGCCATCAGCGAGCAGATGCTGGACTCCGCTGCGCATCTGGCCGAGGCGGCCGACCGCGCTGCTCGCCGCACCCAAAGCGCCGGTTCCGCGTCCGCTGAAGCGTCCGCCAACGTGCGCGACATCGCCTCGGCGACCGATGAGCTCGCGGCTTCGGTCATGGAAATCGACCGTCAGGCGTCGCAGTCGAACGCCATCGCAGAAAAGGTTGCCGGCGAGGCCGAGCGCACCAACATTGCGGTGCAAGAGCTGAGCGAGGCGGCGCGGCGCATCGGCGATGTCGTTAGCCTGATCACCGACATTGCCGAGCAGACCAATTTGCTGGCGCTCAATGCCACCATTGAAGCCGCGCGGGCCGGCGAGGCCGGGCGTGGCTTTGCCGTGGGGGGCCGGAGAGGTCAAGGCGCTGGCCGGCCAGACCGCCAAGGCCACCGAGGACATCGCCAGGCAGATTGCCGATATGCAGCATGCGACCACCCGTTCGATCGAGGCGATCGAAGCGATCGAGACCACCATCCGCGACATCGGCATGATCAGCGGCGCAATCGCGGCGGCGGTGACCGAACAGGGGGTCGCGACCCAGGAGATTGCCCGCAGCGTCGATGTGGCGGCGCGGCGGACCATGGAGACAGCGGAGGAGGTCAACCGCGTCGGCGATGCGGCCGAGAACACCCGCGCGAGCGTCAACACCGTGCGGTCAGTGGCGGATGAGCTGGGGGTCGTGGCCCGCCGCATTCGCGATCAGATGGAAGCCTTCTCGCAGAGCCTGCGCGCGGCCTGACCGAAGCGTCGCCTCGCTTCGCGGGGCCGCGGAATAACAAACTCTGAGATCACTCGGTCTCAAACGCCGCCGGAATGTGCCGCGGTATTTTCCCCGGCGCGACGAGGACGGCATCGAACCGGATATCGCTCTCGCCGTCCTCGGGATGCGCGGAGAGCCAGGCACCGGCGGCGGCGGCGATCCGCTGCTGTTGACGCGGCAACAGCGATAGCGCGGCGTCGTCGAGTGTGTTGCGCGCCTTCACCTCGACGAACACCAGCACCCCGCGCCGCCGCGCGACAATGTCCACTTCGCCGACCGAACTCCGGAAGCGCCGCGCCACGATGCGGTAACCCTTGGCGACCAGATAGGCTGCCGCGCGGCTCTCCGCCGAAAGTCCGGTGAGATGCGCGGCGACGCGGTCGGGCCGAGGTTGCCGCGGCGGTTCGCTGGTACTACTCCGCCGCGCCATCCTCGCCCTCGCTGAGCGCCAATGCGCGCTGGTAAATTTCGCGCCGTGGCCGTCCGGTGGCGTGTGCCACATCGCTCACCGCGTCCTTCACCGAGGCGTGCCGCAGCGCCTTTCGCAGCATCGCGTCCATTTCGTCGGCGTCCATGACGGCTTCGCTTGCTGTGGGCGGTGCGATGACCAGGGTGAACTCGCCGCGAATTTCGGCGGGGAATTTTGCGTCCTCTTCGTAGGCTTTCGCCAGCGCGGCCAGATCGCCGCGGCGGACCTCTTCGTGCAGCTTGGTCAGCTCGCGGCAGACCGCAGCCTGCCGTGCTCCGAGTATCTCGGCAAGCGCCTGCAATGTGCGTCCGACGCGCGGTCCGCTTTCGTAGAGAATCAGCGTCGCAGGAATGTTGCAAAGTTCCGCGATGCGGTTGCGGCGCTGGCCGTCCTTCGACGGCAGGAAGCCTTCGAAAAAGAACCGGTCGGTCGGCAATCCCGCGACGGCGAGCGCGGTCAACGCTGCCGAGGGGCCGGGCGCGGCATGGATCGTCAGGCCGACCTCGCTGACCGCCCGCACCAGCTTGAAGCCGGGATCGGAAATGAGCGGCGTGCCGGCGTCCGAGACCAGTGCGATCGATTCGCCGGCCGCGAGCCGGGCCAGCAGCTTCGGGCGGGCCTCGGTGGCGTTGTGCTCGTGATAGGGGGTCAGCGGCGTTGCGATGCCGTAATGATCGAGCAGCTTCCGGGTGACCCTGGTGTCCTCGCAGGCGATGAGGTCGGCGGCGGCAAGGGTTTCCAGCGCCCGCAGCGTGATGTCGCGCAGGTTGCCGATCGGGGTTGCGACGATATGCAGTCCGGCGGCCAGCCGTGGCGGCTCGACGGACTGGCCGGACAGCATATACGCCCGGATTCGTTCAGTTGGATTGTCCCGCATGAGATCACTGTAGCGGCGGTCCCGCCCGACGTCATCGGCGGGGGTGAGCCGCCGGAAGCCTAGGAAATACGGGGTTCTTTATCCTTTCCATTTGGTTAACCTATCGTCCTCATTATGCCTGTTTGCCAGCGTGCATTGCGTCCGCCGTTCGCATTCTGCTTACAAGGAACAGTTGATGGTCCCGGGCCAGCAGGTCCCGTTGCGATTGCTGTCGCGGCGCATGTGCGTCGGCGGCCTGCTGTCGTTGATGACCGCCTGCTCCGGCATCCCTAATTCATCCAGTGTCCTGGATTCGTTCAGCCGCAACCCGCCGCCGGCCGGCGCGCCGGAGCCCGCTCCGGTGGCCGCGGCGCCGATCGGCGCCGGAGCGGTCAGGGTCGGCCTCATCCTACCGCTGTCGGCGGGTGGCAACGCCGGCACCGTGGCGCTGTCGATGAAGAACGCCGCTGAAATGGCGCTCGCGGAATTCTCCAGCCCCAATGTTCAGCTTCTGGTGAAGGACGATGCCGGCACCTCCGGCGGCGCGCAGCAGGCGGTGCAGCAGGCACTGGCCGAAGGCGCCGAGATCATTGTCGGGCCGCTGTTTGCCCATGCGGTGGGCGTCGTCGGCGCCGCCGCCCGCCAGCGTGGCGTTCCGGTGATCGCGTTCTCTACCGACGCCAGCGTCGCCGCGCGCGGCGTCTATCTCCTGAGTTTCCTGCCGGAATCCGACGTCGATCGCATCGTCGATTACGCCATGGCCAACGGCAAGCGATCGTTCGCGGCGCTGTTGTCGGAGGGTGCCTACGGCAACGTGGTCGAAGCTGAATTCAAGCAAGTGGTGGCCCGCAAGGGCGGCCGCATCGTCGCGCTCGAGCGCTATGGTTTCGGTTCAGGCGCGGTCGTTGGCCCGGCCCGGCTGGTTGCGCAGGCGGCCCGAAGCGCCGACGCGATTTTCATTCCCGAGGGTCCGGAGGTGGTGCCGACCGTGGTGCAGGCGCTGCTCGCGGCCAACCAGGATGGCCGGCAACTGGTCGATACCAGACGCGTGCAGCTTCTCGGGACCGGATTGTGGGACGACCCCCGCATCTTTAACGACACGCGGCTGCATGGCGGCTGGTATGCCGCGCCCGACAGCGCTGGCTTCCGCAATTTCTCCGCCCGCCACCGCCAGCGCTACAGCCAGGATCCGGTGCGGACGGCGACGCTGGCCTATGACGCGGTCGCTCTGATCGCTGCGCTGGTCAAGACACAGGGCGCGCAGCGTTTCTCCGAGCAGGTGCTGACCAACGCATCGGGTTTCGCTGGCATCGACGGGCTGTTCCGCTTCCGCACCGACGGCACCAACGAGCGCGGGCTTTCGGTGATGCAGGTGGGCCCGACCGGCGGACAGGTCATCGGCCCGCCGCCGCGCGCCTTCGGCTCGTCGGGGTACTGACGTTTATTCGGCCGGAACGAGGCTCTCGCTGCGCTTCACGCTGTAGTTCGAAGCGCTGCGGCGTCCCGCCGTGGCCTCCCGCGTGAACTGGATCAGATGATGCGCGAGGAACATGGTGGAGATGAAATGCTCGATCTCGCCACGGCGGAACCGCGTCCATGCGAACCGCCAGAACGTGCGCTTGTAATGGCCCTTGATGCCGATGTGCCAGAAGATGCGCGCGAGGATCGCGACGCCGCGCTTGATGTTGCTCCAGGTGGCACGCTGCATCTGGTTGTCGGGCCGAAGCCGCTTGGAATAGGTGTCGCGAATTTGCCGCTCGTAACGGGCGAGCAGCTTGTCTGGCGCGTAGGCGGTCTCGATGCACTGGCGCCACATCGCCAGCACCTGATCGTAGGGCATCCGGAACGCCACGTTTGATTCGCGGCCTTCTTCGTCGACCAGCCGCTCCTCGCGCTTGAGGCGGTCCCACAACGGGGTGCGCGGCAGCGCCTGCAGCAGGTTCATCGTCAGCATCGGGATATGCGACTGCTCGACGAATTCCAGGATGGCGTCGCCGGTTTCCGGCGTGTCGGTGTCGAGACCCATGATGATGCCCGACACCACCTCCATGCCGAAGCCGTTCAACGTCTCGATGGCGCCGAGCATCGGCACCATCATGTTGTGGTCCTTGGATATCGCCTTGAGCGCCGCGGGGTCGGGCGTCTCGATGCCGCAGAAGATCGTGGTGAAATACGCCTCGCGCATCAGCTCGAGGATTTCCGGCCGCTTGGCGATGTTGAGCGTCGCCTCGCACGATAGCAGCAGCGGATAGTTGTTGCGCTTCTGCCAGTCGATCAGGTGCGGCAGCATCTCGCGCACGGCGCGCTTGTTGGCGATGAAATTGTCGTCGACGAAATAAACCGAGGTGTTGAGCCCGCAGGCGATGAGCTTGTCGAGCTCGGCGCAGATCTGCTCCGGCGTCTTGTATCGCGCGACCCGGCCGTAGAGCGCGGGGATGTCGCAGAACTCGCAGGTGTAGGGACAGCCGCTGGAGAACTGGATGCTGCCGAGCAGGTAGCGGTCGATCTGCGCCAGCTCGTAGGCCGGGATTGGGAATTCGCTGAGCTCGCGCCGCAGCTTGGTGGTCAGCACGACCTGCTTCTCCGGCCGGGTGACGTCGTCGGCTAGCCGCGCGAATAGATCGTCGGTGGCGTCGCCCAGTTCGCCGACATGCAGGTAGTCGAAGTCCGGATAGTTCTCCGGGCAGGCCGACACCGAGGAGCCGCCCAGCACCACCACCCGGCCGCGGGCGTGTGCACGGCGCCGAATGTCCTCCATCTGCCGGCGCTGAACGTGCATGCCGCTGACGAACACCACCTCGGCCCAGGTGAAGTCCTCGTCGGTGGCCGGCGCCAGGTTTTCGTCGATGAAGCGGACCGGCCAGGAGGGCGGCACCGCCGCGGCGATGACCAGAAGGCCCTGCGGCGGCATGAAGGCGCTGATGCCCGCGAGCGGATAGGAGAACTCGAAGGTGCCGAACGACGGCGTATAGCGCGGAAACACGCACAAAACCAGCCGGCCGGCCAGATCACCTCTTGCAAGCATCAAGACATTCCCGCCTTGCCCGGCCTCTCGCGAAGATCGAACTCACTCAAACACTAGCGAAATAGTGTGGCGATAACGAGGGAAATCAGGCCGCCAGGTCGGCGACCACCGCGTCGAGCACCGGGAACCCGGCCGGTGTCACGCGCAGACATCCATCGCCACCGCATTCGACGAAGCCGATGGCGGTCAGGTTCGCGATGCGGTCGGGGTCGAGCGGGCGCCCGGACAGCGCTTGGTAGCGAGCCGGGTCGATGCCTTCGGCGAGGCGGAGCCCCATCAGAAGGAACTCGTCGGCGCGCTCCTCGGCGGTGAGCAGCTCGTCGGTGATCGTGCCGTGGCCGAGCGATTCGACCCGCATCAGCCAGGTTTCGGGCCGCTTCTCCGTCATGACGGCGTGGCGGCGCCCGTCGATGTCGAGCCGTCCGTGGGCGCCCGGGCCGATGCCGGCGTATTCGTGGGCGCGCCAGTACACCAGGTTGTGCCGGCACTGGGCGCCGGCCCGGGCGTGATTGGAAACCTCGTAGGCCGGCAGGCCGGCGTTGCCGCAAATCTCCTGGGTCAGGTCGTACAGCGCCCGCCCGGTGTCGTCGTCGGGAATGACCAGCTTGCCCGCTTTATGCAGCGCGTGGAACGGCGTCTCCGGCTCGATGGTCAGTTGATAGAGCGACAGATGCTCCGCCGCCTCGCCGATCGCGCGCTTGAGCTCGCTCTCCCATTGCTGCGGAGTCTGGCGCGGCCGCGCGTAGATCAGGTCGAACGAATAGCGATCGAACGATTTCCGCGCGATCGCAATGGCGTCGAGCGCCTCCTGGGCGGTGTGCAGGCGGCCGAGTTCCCTCAGCGAGGCATCGTCGAGCGCCTGGACCCCGAGCGACACGCGGTTGACGCCGGCCGCGCGGTAGCCGCGAAAGCGCGTGGCCTCCACGCTGGTCGGATTGGCCTCCAGCGTGACCTCGACATCGGATGGGACCGTCCAATGCTTGGCGATAGTGTCTAGGATGGTGCCGACGGTTTCCGGCTGCATCAGCGACGGCGTGCCGCCGCCGAGGAAGATGCTCGCAACGGCGCGGCCCGGCGCGCGCGCCGCGGTCGATGCGATTTCGGTCTGGAACCCGCGAAGAAAACGCGGCTCGTCGATCGCGGCATGGCGGACGTGGCTGTTGAAGTCGCAGTAAGGGCACTTCGACAGGCAGAACGGCCAGTGCACGTACACGCCGAATGTTGCGTCAGCGTTTTGCAAGGCACGCCTCCGCGAGCTTTAGGAAGGCGCGCGCGCGATGCGACAGCCCGCGTCCGAGTGGCGGCAGGCCGTGCTTCTCCTCGCTCGACATTTCGCCGAACGTCCGCGTCTGTCCGTCCGGCAGGAACAGCGGATCGTAGCCAAAGCCCAGCGTGCCGCGCGGTGGCCACACCACCGTGCCGTCGACCGTCGCCTCGAACTCCTCCACATGGCCGTCCGGCCACGCGACGCACAGCGCCGAGACGAAATGGCCGCGCCGTTTCTCGGCGGATTTGGCGCCGCGCTCGATCAGCAGGCTTTGAACTTTGTTCATCGCAAAACGGAAATCCTTGTCCGGCCCGGCCCAGCGCGCGGAATAGATGCCTGGATCGCCGTCGAGCGCATCGACCGCGAGGCCGGAATCGTCGGCGAAGGCGGGCATGTTCGCGGCCTTCGCCGCGGCTTCCGCCTTGATCCGTGCGTTGGCGCCGAACGTGGCTCCGGTTTCTTCCGGTTCCGCCAAGCCCAGCTCGCCCGCTGATATGGCCGCGATCCCGTAAATCGTCAGCAGATCGCGCATCTCTGCAAGCTTCCCGGGATTATGGGTCGCTATCACCAGACGTCCGGCGATCGGGCGGCGGGCCATTCCTACATCACCGCCATCTTCTGCAGATCGACCAGCTTGGCGATGCCCTTGCGGGCCAACGCCAGCAAAGACAAAAATTCCTCTTCGCTGAACGGAGTTTTCTCCGCGGTGGCTTGTGCCTCGACGATGTTGCCGCCGCCGGTCATCACGAAATTGGCGTCGGTCTCGGCCTCGGAATCCTCGGCGTAGTCCAGATCGAGCACCGCGACATTGTTGTAGACGCCGCAAGATATCGCCGCGAGATGATCGCGCAGCGGATTGTCCTTGATGATTTCGCGGGTGCGCATCCAGCCGATGCAGTCGCTCAGCGCCACCCAGGCGCCGGTGATCGAGGCGGTGCGGGTGCCGCCGTCGGCCTGAATCACGTCGCAATCGATGCTGATCTGCCGCTCGCCCAGCGCCGGCAGATCGATCACCGAGCGCAGGCTGCGCCCGATCAGCCGCTGGATTTCGACGGTGCGGCCGCTCTGCTTGCCGGACGACGCCTCGCGCCGCGTTCGCGTGTGAGTCGCACGCGGCAGCATGCCGTATTCGGCGGTGACCCAGCCGCGCGCCTGGCCCTTCAGCCACGGCGGCAGCCGGTCTTCCAAGGTGGCCGTTACCAGGACATGGGTGTCGCCGAACTTCACGAAGCACGAACCCTCGGCGTATTTCACCACGCCGCGCTCAAGCGATACGGCGCGCAGCTCGTCGGGCTGTCGGCGGCTCGGCCGCATTTCGTTCTCCTGGGGCGATATGAAGGCTTCGAGCACGCTTTTAGAGCATGATCGCGAAAAAGCCAGCCCGGACCTTGGCCGGTTCCGGCCCCTCGCGGAGCCCGTAACGGCTAGAACGATATCATCTCGAACTTGGTCAACGTTACGTTGCTGCTGATCCGTGCCGCGGTGGCGAGATGCCAGGCGGTGTAGAGCTCGGGGAACACCTCGTCGGCCGACATGCCGTCGATCGGCACGATGACCTTGAACCCCTTGAGTGCGGCGGTGGCGCCGGTGTTCAGCACCGAGGTTTGCGCTTGGGTGCCCATGGCGACCACGGCCTTGATGCCCTTGTCTTTGAGCGTCTTCTCCAACTCGCTGCCGATGAACTTGTCGGGACCGAGCGACGGGAGCACCTGTTCGCCCGCGTCGGGAGCGAGTTCCGGCAGGATGTCGGCCGGTACCGAATTCGGCACGGCAACGCTGTAGATGACCAGTGCGCCCTTGCCGCGGGCTTCGGCCACCAGCTTGACGACCTTGGCAACCGAGTCCGCGCAGCGCTTGCGGCGCTCCGGCGTGCAGGTCTGCTTGGTGAAGTCCATCACCAGCAGCGCGGTTTCCGCGGGTACGAGCTTTGCCGGTTTCAGCGGCGGCGGCGCCGGAATCTTGGCAGTGCCCCATTCCTCGATCAGGGTCTGTGCGGCGATTGGCGAGGCCGCGGTGCCGATGGCAAGCCCGACGCTCAGCGCGAGCGCGCAAATCCTCATGGTTTCCTCCCCAGGCGGACGTTGCCGCCCTCGTCAGGCTAGCAGCAGCCCGGATCGGAACAAGCCCGGGAAAGGCTCAGGTAAGGCACGGCTTGCAGTCTGGTGCCTGAATAGACAATTCTGACAGCGGAGGACTTTCTTGGCACACGACGTTCCTATCGGCAGTTCGCAGATCAGCCTCGCGCAGCTCAACGAGCGTTCGCGCGAGATTTTCCGGCAGATCGTTGAGAGTTATCTGACGACAGGCGAGCCGCTTGGCTCGCGCAATCTGTCGCGCCTGATCACCACGCCACTGTCGCCGGCCTCGGTGCGCAACGTCATGGCGGATCTCGAACAGCTCGGGCTGATCTACGCGCCGCACACATCCGCTGGGCGGTTGCCGACCGAACTGGGACTGCGCTTCTTCGTCGATGCGTTGATGCAGGTCGGCGATCTGAACGAGAGCGAGCGCCGCCAGATCGAGTCGCAGGTCGCGGGCGCCGGCAAGTCGGTCGAGAGCGTGCTGACCGAGGCATCGGGCTTGTTGTCCGGCCTCACTCATGCCGCCGGCGTGGTGTTGACTGCGAAGTCCAACGTTCGGCTGAAGAATATCGAGTTCGTGCGGCTTGAGCCCGAGCGCGCGCTGGTCGTGCTGGTTGGCGAGGACGGTCAGGTCGAGAATCGTGTGGTCAACCTGCCGATCGGCCTGCCAACCTCGGCGCTGGTCGAGGCCGGCAATTTTCTCAACGCGCGGATCCGCGGCAAGACGCTGGCCGAGGCGAGGACCGAGCTGGAGCATGCGAGGGCCGCGGCCCAAGCCGAGCTCGATCAGCTCACGCAGAAGGTGATCGACGATGGACTCGCGAGCTGGTCGGGCGGTGCGGAGCGCCAGCTCATCGTGCGCGGACAGGCGCATCTGCTCGAAGACCTCCGGGTGCTGGAGGATTTGGAGCGGGTGCGCCACCTTTTCGACGATCTGGAATCGCGGCGCGACGTGATCGACCTGCTCGGCCGCGCCGAGCGCGCCGAGGGCGTGCGTATCTTCATCGGCTCGGAGAACAAGCTGTTCTCGATGTCGGGCTCCTCGACGATCATTGCGCCGTACCATGACCGCGCCGGCCGCATCGTCGGCGTCATCGGCGTGATCGGACCGACCCGGCTGAACTATGCGCGGGTCATCCCAATGGTCGATTACACCTCTAAGGTCGTGAGCAGGCTGCTCGGCGGCTAGCGTCCGGAGGTGGAAACCGGTTTTCGGACATGATTTGTCAGGGCGATAAGGCCGGCAAGACTTTGAGAATGCACGATTGTGGCTTGATTTTTTACGCTTCAACGCCGATATGCGTGCATCATGACCGACAGCGAAATACCCCCGCGGACTGAAGGCGATCCCGCGCCGGCCATCGATCCGGCCGCGCAGCCCGCCGCCGCGCCGAAGGCTTCGACCTCGCTCGACCGCGAACTGGCCGACATGAAGGACAGGCTGCTTCGCACGCTGGCCGACATGGAAAACATGCGAAAGCGCACCGAGCGTGAGGTCGCCGACGCGCGGGTCTACGGGATTTCTTCGTTCGCCCGTGACATCCTGGGCGTCGCCGACAACATGCATCGGGCGATGCAGGCGCTCGACGATGAGCTTCGCGCCAAGGCCGACGATGCGACCAAGTCTCTGCTGGAAGGCGTCGAGCTGACCGAGCGCGAGTTGATGAACGTGCTCGAAAAGAATGGCGTGACGCGGATCGAGCCGCTCGGCCAGAAATTCGATCCCAATCGCCACCAGGCGATGTTCGAAGTCCCGGACACCAGCGTGCCGTCCGGCAGCGTCGTTCAGGTCATGCAGGCCGGTTATACGATCGGCGAGCGCGTGCTGCGGCCGGCGCTGGTCGCGGTCGCCAAGGGCGGCGCGAAGACGGCTCCGGCTTCTGCGGCTCCGGCCAGCGACAATCCCAAACAATAACGCTGAGAGTTACCTCGGCTCCAGGCCATCACGCACTGCGCGGAAGCGCGTGAACAGGTCGGGCCATTTGTCCTTTGGACCGAAGCCGACGATCCGCAGATAGGCACCGGTGCCGAAGCGCACCCATTGCACGATCTCGATCTCGGTGCCGGTCTGCGCATCCTTGGCCTGTGCGCGCACCTCGTGACCGGGTTGGCCGCCGATCCGCATCGGCTCTGAATTGATGATGCGTAGCTCCTTGAACGGCGGCAGGCCGCTCATGGCATCGCGGGCGAATTGCGGACGGTCGCGAGCGTCTGTGGGTCCGCCGGCGGACGCCGCGATCACCAGTTGCGGCTGATCGGTCGCCTCCAGCGTGTCTTTCGGTCCGTCGGTGAACTGCGCCGCGACGCCGGGCACCACCCGCACCAGCCTCAGTCCGCCGATATCGGAAAGCTTGAACGGCACCACCGACAGTTGCTCGTCCACCGGGATCGTCGGCCGGGTGGCGAGGCTCATCAGCGCTGTCCGGATCACCGCGTCGGAGTAGGCCGCCGGCTCCGGGATCGGCGCCTCCAGCGAAACCAGCGCGGTCAGATTGTCGATCGCCACGATCAACAGCCATTTGCGGATGCGGCCGGCGCCGGTGTCCTGACGGACAATGGCGAGGATGGCGTTGCCGTTGCCGAGCGGCAGGGTCTCGCGCTTGTCCAAGGTCATGCCCTGCTTCTTCAGGGCGTCGTTGGTCATGGTTTTTTCGATTTCGGCAAAGGCGCCACCCGGCAAGGCGACCAGGCGGATGAACACGTTGTTCTTTTCGTCCTCGAAGCCGGGAAACGTCCTGGCGGCTGTGAGGCCAGGGGGCGGCACGAGGCCGAGCCGCGAGGCGATGGGGAACACCGGATCCGCTGCCGTGGCGGGCGCCGGCAAGCAGGCCATAAAGGCTGCGACGGCACAGGCCGCCAGCAATCGGACAACGGCAACCAATACCGGGGCGAGGTTCATTGGCCCGATATGCGGGTCTGTTAAGCGAAACTCAACCACGTTGCGGCAACTGTGAGGGTTCCAACCCCAAAATGGCGGCTTCGATGCCCAACAACCTGCTGCGCCAGACGAATTTCGCAGCGCTCGTGGCGTTGACGTGGCTCTTGGTCGCGCTCGTGCTGTTGTTGCAATACTGGCCGCAGACGGCGGAAACGCTGCTCGACACCGACGACGCGATGCGGCTCGCCCAGTTGCGCGACTGGCTGCACGGCCAGGGAGGCATCGCCGGCTGGTTCGATCTGCATCAGGCGCGCATGCAGTCGCCGGAAGGCTACGACACCCACTGGTCGCGCCTGATCGACGCCGGCATGGCTGGAATGCTGATTCTGTTCGGCCTGTTCAACGACGGGGCCGCGGCCGAGCGGCTGATGCGGGCGTGGTGGCCGATGCTCTGGCTGCTGCCCACCATCGCCGGCATGGCGATGATCGCGTGGCGCATCGCCGGACGCGAGGCGGCGCATGTGGCGCTGCTGCTCGCGCTGGTCGGGGTGCCGGCCTATCAGCAGTTCTCGCCGGGCCGCATTGATCATCACAATGTTCAGATCGCGCTGACGATGCTCGCAGTGGCGGCGACTGTGTGGTCCGACCGCGTGCGCTGGGCCGCCGCCGCGGCCGGCGCGCTCTCCGGCGCGGCGCTGACCATCGGCTTTGAGTCGGTGCCATATCTTGCCGTGTGCGGCGCCGCGTTCGCGCTTCGCTACGCGGTCGGCCGTGCCGGCGCCTTCAATCTGGCGGCGTACGGAGGTTCGCTGACGGCGAGCGCGGCGGTGGGGTTTTTCATCACCATCGGGTCGCAGCACTGGCTGCGCCACTCCTGCGACAGCATCGCCGTCAACACGCTGACCGGCGTGGCGTGCGGCGGCGCGGCGCTGGTGCTGGCCGGCTGGCTCAACCACGAGGACAAGGCGACGCGTTGCGCGGCGATGCTCAGCGCCGCCGGCCTCGCCGCCGCCAGTCTCCTGCTGATCGAGCCGGCCTGCTTGAAGGGTCCGTTTGGCCTCGCTGACGCTGCGATCTGGCCGGTGTGGCTCGCTGATGTGCGCGAGATGCAGCCGCTGTTCTCGGTGCTGCGGAAAAATCCGCTCACCGGCGCGGCCATCGCTGCGTTCCCGGCGGTCGCGATCGTCGCCACCGGGGTGATGCTGAAGCAGCGCGCGGCACGGCGCGATGGGGGATTCCTGACCGCGGCCGCGGTTTTCCTGGTGGCGGTCGCGGTGACGCTCGGCGCGATCCGCGGCTACTCCTATGCGATCTGGTTCGGCATGCCGATCGTCGCGGCGATGGCGCTGCGATTGTTCGAGGCGCTCCATCTCACGACGCTGTGGGGCCGCGCGCTGGCCGCGCTGACGCTGACGCCTTTGGTGCTGTCGAGCGGTGCCATCGCGCTCGCGCACGCCAACGGATTTAGCGACCGCGATCCGTTCGACCGGCCGGGCAGCAAGGCTTGCCTGCAGATCGCGAGCTATGCGGCGCTCGCGAAACTGCCGCCCGGCGTTGTCGCAACCGACGTCAGCTACGGGCCCTACATGCTGGCGCTGACGCCGCATTCGGTGCTGGCCGGTCCGTATCACCATCTGTCGCGGGGGATCGTCGCGGCGCACCGCAGCCTCGCGTCGCCGCCTGACGAGGCCCGCGCCGTGCTGGCGGAGAACCGGGTCAACTACGTTGCGATCTGTGGTTCGCGGCCGCCCGACGGTCTCGCCGAGCCAGCGCAGGGCAAAAGCCTGTGGGGCAAGCTTCGCGCCGGCGCCGTGCCCGACTGGCTCGAACCTGTTGGCGGCAGCGCCGGACAGGCGTTCGCCGTTTACCGGGTGAAGCGATAGCCGATGGCAAACATCGCCAGCCGCCGAACCGACGAGCAATATTATCAGGTCGCGCCGCCGCGCTCGTTCGGCGAGCGCGTCGCCATCATGGCGCGCGACCGCATCTACGACGACATGATCCGTTATTGCCGTCCGGGGCCGGACGAAACCATCCTGGATGCCGGCGTGTCCGATGTCGTCACCGATGCCGCCAACATGCTGGAGCGGAAATATCCGCACCCGTCGCGCATCACGGCGGCCGGGCTGGGCGAGGGGGACGCGTTCAGCGCCGCCTACCCGCAGGTTAACTATCGCCGGATCGAAGCCAACCGGCCGATGCCGTTTGCCGACAAGGCGTTCGACGTGGCGGTCTCCAACGCGGTGCTCGAACACGTCGGCAGCGGCCAAAACCAGCAGGCGTTCGTCGCCGAACTCGCCCGGGTGGCCAAAAGGGTCTTCATCAGCGTGCCGAACCGCTATTTCCCGGTCGAACACCACACTCTGATCCCGCTGCTGCATTTCTGGCGTCCGAGCTTTGCTTTGGCCTGCCGTTGGCTCGGCAAGACGGAATGGACGGACGAGCAAAATCTGATTTTGATGTCATGGCGGCGGCTTGCCGCCCTGGTGCCGGTGGGAGCAAACCCCATCATCGGTCACACCGGAATCCGGCTGGGCGCGTTCAGCTCAAATCTGCTTCTGTATCTCGAGAGCCCGGCCGCATCCCGTCCGGGAGGGCCCGGCTAGCACCGGAGGGCCGGTCGGTCCACGCCGGGAGCCGGCTGGAGGCCATCAAGTCCTTGCAGCGCAAGGACTCCCTCCTATATGAGCCAGGACGCCGCAGGTGCGGCGAATCGTCAAATTGGGGGCCGGCTACGGGCGCCTTTCAGGGCTCAACCGGTCTGCCGCGAAAGAGAGGACACACCATGGGCAAGGTCATCGGCATCGACCTCGGCACCACCAACTCCTGCGTCGCTATCATGGAAGGCAAGTCGCCGCGCGTCATCGAGAACGCGGAGGGCATGCGCACCACACCATCGATCGTCGCCTTCACCGATGACGGTGAGCGGCTGGTCGGTCAGCCGGCAAAGCGCCAGGCGGTCACCAATCCCGAGAAGACCATCTTCGCGGTCAAGCGCCTGATCGGCCGGCGCTACGACGACCCGATGGTCGAGAAGGACAAGAAGCTCGTCCCCTACAAGATCGCCAAGGCATCGAACGGCGACGCCTGGGTCGAGGAAGACGGCAAGACCTATTCGCCCTCGCAGATCTCCGCCTTCATCCTTCAGAAAATGAAGGAGACGGCGGAAGCCAATCTCGGGCAGAAGGTCGATCAGGCGGTGATCACCGTTCCGGCCTACTTCAACGACGCCCAGCGTCAGGCCACCAAGGACGCCGGCAAGATCGCCGGCCTTGAAGTGCTTCGAATCATCAATGAGCCGACCGCGGCGGCGCTGGCCTACGGCCTCGACAAGGCCAAGACCGGCATGATCGCGGTCTATGACCTCGGCGGCGGCACCTTCGACGTGTCGATCCTCGAGATCGGCGACGGCGTGTTCGAGGTGAAGTCCACCAACGGCGACACGTTCCTCGGCGGCGAAGACTTCGACATGCGTCTGGTCAGCTATCTGGCCGACGAATTCCAGAAGACCCAGGGCATCGACCTGCGCAAGGACAAACGCGCGCTGCAGCGGCTGAAGGAAGCCGCCGAGAAGGCGAAGATCGAGCTCAGCTCCACCACGCAGACCGACTGAAAAAGCCAAGATCGAGCTGTCGTCCACAACGCAAACTGAAATCAACCTGCCGTTCATCACGGCGGATGCCTCCGGTCCGAAGCATCTGACCATGAAGCTCACCCGCGCCAAGTTCGAGGCGCTGGTCGACGACCTGGTGCAGAAGACGGTCGATCCGTGCCGGATGGCGATGAAGGACGCCGGCCTCACCGCGGCGGAGATCAACGAAGTCGTCCTGGTCGGCGGCATGACCCGCATGCCGAAGGTCCAGGAGATCGTGAAGCAGCTGTTCGGCAAGGAGCCGCACAAGGGTGTCAACCCGGACGAAGTCGTCGCGGTCGGCGCTGCCATTCAGGGTGGGGTGCTGGCGGGCGACGTCAAGGACGTGCTGCTGCTCGACGTGACGCCGCTGTCGCTCGGCATCGAAACGCTGGGCGGTGTGTTCACCCGGCTGATCGACCGCAACACCACGATCCCGACCAAGAAGTCGCAGGTGTTCTCTACCGCCGAGGACGGCCAGACCGCGGTCACCATTCGCGTGTTCCAGGGCGAACGCGAGATGGCCAACGACAACAAGGTGCTCGGCCAGTTCGATCTGGTCGGACTCCCGCCGGCGCCGCGTGGCGTGCCGCAGATCGAGGTCGGCTTCGACATCGACGCCAACGGCATCGTCAACGTGTCGGCCAAGGACAAGGGCACCGGCAAGGAGCAGCAGATCCGCATCCAGGCGTCGGGTGGCCTGTCGGAAGCCGACATCGAGAAGATGGTCAAGGACGCCGAGGCCCACGCCGAGGAAGACAAGAAGCGCAAGGAATCGGTCGAAGCCAAGAACCATGGCGAAGCTCCATTCCACGGAGAAGGCTTTGAGTGAGCACGGCGCCAAGGTCGGCGAGCCCGAGCGCAAGGCGATCGAGAACGCGATGGCCGACTTGAAGGAAGCTCTCAAGGGCACCGACGCCGACGCGATCAAGACCAAGACCGACGCGCTGATGCAGGCTTCGATGAAGCTCGGCGAGGCGATGTACAAGTCACAGCCGGAAGGCCAGCCCGGCGACGGGCCGGGCGCGGCGCCGGGTGGTGAGCCAGGCAAGAAAGAGGACGTTGTCGACGCGGAGTTCACCGAGGTCGACGACGACAAGAAGAAATCGGCATAGCGGGGCTTTCGCGTGCCGACGACACGCAAGATCGTCACCCCCGGGCTTGACCCGGGGGTCCATCTTTTTCCGAAGAACGATGGATGGCCGGACAAGAGGCTTAGCCCGGCCATGATTTTGTGGGGATGAGGCCCGGGCGATGGCCAAGCGCGACTACTACGAAGTCCTGGGTGTAGTGAAAGGCGCGAGCGAGGCCGATATGAAGGCCGCGTACCGCAAGCTCGCCATGCAGCACCATCCGGATCGCAATCCCGGCGACAAGGATTGCGAGCAGCGATTCAAGGAACTCAACGAGGCGTATGACGTGCTCAAGGACGGCGACAAGCGCGCCGCCTATGACCGTTTCGGCCACGCCGCCTTCGAGCAGGGTTCGGGTGGCGGCGCTCATGGCTTCGGCGCCGACTTCGGCTCCGCGTTCTCCGATATCTTCGAAGGCATCTTCGGCATGGGCGGCGCGCGCCAGCGCACCTCGGGCCGCGAGCGCGGCGCCGATCTGCGCTTCAACATGGAGATCACGCTGGAGGAGGCGTTCGCCGGCAAGACCGCGCAGATGCGGTTGCCGACCTCGGTCACCTGCGAGGTCTGCTCCGGCAATGGCGCCAAGGCCGGCACCAAGCCCAAGACCTGTCAGCACTGCGGTGGCCAAGGCCGCATCCGTCACACCCAGGGCGGCTTCTTCACTCTCGAGCGCACCTGTCCGATCTGCCAGGGCCGCGGTCAGGTGATCGAAGATCCGTGCCCGTCATGCTCCGGCGCGGGCCGGGTGACACGCGAGCGGACGCTTTCGGTCAACATTCCGCCCGGCGTCGAGGATGGCACTCGCATTCGCCTTGCCGGCGAGGGCGAGGCCGGGGTGCGCGGCGGCCCTACCGGCGACCTTTATATTTTTCTGTCCCTGGCCGCCCACGACTTCTTCCAGCGCGACGGCGCCGACCTGCATTGCCGCGTTCCGGTTTCGATGGTGACCGCGGCGCTTGGCGGCGAATTCGAAGTGCCTTCGATTGATGCCAGCAAGGCGCGGGTAAAGGTGCCCGGTGGAACCCAGTCCGGGCGGCGTTTCCGTTTGTCCGGAAAAGGTATGCCAGTCCTGCGCTCCAAACAGACCGGCGATATGTATGTGCAGGTTATGGTTGAGACGCCTCAGAACCTCACCAAGCGCCAGCGCGAGCTTTTGGCTGAATTCGAGAAGCTTTCCTCTAAGGAAACCCAGCCGGAAGCGTCGGGATTCTTCGCCAAAGTGAAGGATGTCTTCGGCAGCAACGCGCGGCCGGGCTGAATTTGTCATGTGGCCGTAATCTTTCTGGAATCCCTCTGGCTTGTCAGACGTTTACCGACTACAATTTCTGGTCATCAGTGAGTAAAGTTGCATCCGTCCATGCCATTGCTAGCCTTGCAAATGCTTGAAAAGAAGATCGAGAGGCGAATTCGTCTTTTGGAGCGGAAAAGCGGTCTCCGCTTTCTGGACGAGGTGGCCTTCATCCGCCACTGGATCGACAAGCCGTTGTCGATGGGAGCCGTTACCCCGTCGGGCAAGGGGCTGGCGCGCGCCATGGCGCGTTGCGTCGATCCTGAGACAACCGGTCCGGTCATCGAGCTTGGCCCAGGCACCGGTGCTGTGACCAAGGCGCTGGTGGCGCGCGGCATCGATCCTTCGCGGCTGGTGCTGGTCGAATTCAATCCGTCGTTCTGCCGGTTGCTGCGCACCCGCTATCCGGAAGCCACCGTGATCCAGGGTGATGCTTATCGCATCCAGCATCTGCTCGGCGGCTTGCTGCGTGAGCCGGTCGCTGCCGTGGTGTCGGGCCTGCCGCTCACGACCAAACCGTTCAAGCAGCGCATCCAATTGATCGACGAAGCCTTCGAACTGATGGCGCCCGATGCGCCGTTCGTGCAGTTCACCTACGCGATGGTGACGCCGATTCCGAAGCGCCCCGAGATCGCGGCGCATGCCCCCGAGCTGATCTGGCAGAACCTGCCCCCGGCTCGCGTCTGGGTGTATCGGAAAAACTGATAATTTTGATGCTGTGAATGTCGTGACGGCTGGGCCCCAACCCGGCCATCATCGTTTCTGGCGCGCAGATCCTCAGTGTAGGATCGGCGTCATGCCTGTTCCAAAAATTCTCGTATTCGCCGGGTCGATCCGCACCGGCTCCTACAATGCGCGGCTCGCGGCGCTGGCGGCCAAAGAGCTGGCGCTGACCGGCGCCGGAGTCACGCTTATCTCGCTGCAGGATTATCCGTTGCCGATCTATGACGGCGACGACGAAGCCAAGTCCGGCGCGCCGGCGAATGCGCGCAATCTGAAGCAGCTGATGGCCGGGCATCAGGGCGTGTTCATCGCGAGCCCCGAATACAACGCTTCGGTCACGCCGCTTCTGAAGAACACCATCGACTGGGTTTCGCGGGTGCGCGAACGCGGCGAGCCGCCGCTCGCGGTGTTCAAGAATCGCGTGTTCGCGATCGGCGGCGCATCGGATTCGCCCTACGGCGCGTTGCGCTCGCTGATGGCGCTGCGCCAGGTGCTGGAACTCGGCTGTGGCGCGCTGGTCTTGCCGGAGCAGATAACCGTGTTCCGTGCGGGCGAGGCGTTTGACGAGATGGACAACCTGAGAGAGGAACGCGCCGCCGCTTCACTGAAGCGGGTGGCGCAGCGGCTGGCCGAGGCCGCCCAGGAGATGACGTGATGGATGCTCGCGACCGCCTGATCGTTGCGCTCGACCTGCCTTCGGTCGCCGCTGCCGACGCGATGGTGACGCGGCTGGGCGATGCGGTGTCGTTCTACAAGATCGGCTATCAGCTCGCCTTCGCCGGCGGACTTGCTTTCGCCGAAACGCTGATCCGCGCCAAGAAGCAGGTGTTCATCGATCTCAAGCTGCACGACATCGGCAACACGGTCGCCACGGGCGTCGAGAGCGTGGCGAAACTCGGCGCCACCTTCCTTACCGTGCATGCCTATCCGCAGACCATGCATGCGGCGGTCGATGCGCGCAAAGGCTCGGGGCTTCGCATCCTCGCGGTCACCGTGCTGACGTCCTACGACGACGCCGATCTCGCGGCGGCGGGTTACGACTTCACCGTGCCGGAGCTTGTCGCCGAGCGCGCCGCGCAGGCCCGCGACATCGGTATCGACGGTCTCGTCTGTTCGGCCGAAGAGGCGGCGAAGCTTCGCGGCATCGCCAGCGCCGGTATGGTGCTGGTCACGCCGGGTATCCGTCCGGTGGGCGCGGACAAGGGCGATCAGAAGCGCATCATGACGCCGGCCGCCGCGATCGCCGCCGGCGCCGATCATCTGGTGGTGGGTCGGCCGATCGTGGAGGCGCCGGACCCGAAGGCGGCCGCCGAGGCCATCGTCGCCGAGATCGCCGGCGCCACTCGTTAGGCCGCAAACCTTTTTCCGGATTTCGGATAGGATCGCGGGCAAACAGGGAGGCAAAGCATGCCCAAGGGCTATTGGATCCCGCATCTCGACGTCAGCAATCCGGAAGGCTTTCAGGCCTATCGGGATTTGGCCGACGCCGCGCATCAGCGGTTCGGCTCCAAGCTTCTCGCGCGGGGCGGCCGCCGCGAAGTGGTCGAAGGCACGATGCGTCCGCGCAACGTGCTGCGCGAGTTCAATTCGTTCGACGAGGCGCTCGCCTTCTACCACGGTCCGGAATACTCGCGCGCCCACCCGCTGCGTGAGCCCCATTCGGAATGCGATTTCCTGATCGTGGAGGGCTACGACGGCCCGCAACCGCCGCCGATCGGGACGCCGCCCGCGATCGGCAAACTCAAGGGCTATTGGATCGTCCACGTCGATATCCACGACCCCGAAGGCTACAAGCTTTATCAGGCGGCCAACGCGGCAGCGTTTGGCAAATTCGGCGGCCGGTTTCTGATCCGCGGCGGGCGCAGCCAGACGATGGAAGGTCACCTGCGCTCCCGCGCCGTGGTGCTCGAATTCCCGAACTACGAAGCGGCGCGCGACTGCTATCGTTCGCCCGAGTATCAGGCGGCGAAGGCGCTGCGGCAGGGCAAGGCCGATGCGGATATCGCTGTCGTCGAAGCGTTCGGCGGAAACTGACGGGAGCGAAACGTGGCGAAGGGCTATTGGATTGGGCGCGTCGAGGTGAACAACGAGGAGGGCTACAAGCCCTACGCGGCGGCGAACGCGGCGATCTTCAAGAAATACGGCGGGAGGCTCCTGGTGCGCGGCGGCAAGTACGAGTGCTTCGAGGGCGAGAGCCGCTCGCGCAATGTCGTAATCGAGTTCGCTGACTATGCGGCGGCCGTTGTGTGCTACCGCTCGCCGGAGTACCAGGCCAATCTGAAAATTCGCCAGGCCAATGCCGTGACCGATTTCATCATCGTCGAGGGCTACGACGGACCGCAGCCGTAGTTCTGTTGAGGCGGTGGCGCGGCCCGGCTATACCCGCGCAGCATTGCAAGGAGCTGATCCATGTCCGACATGCGGCTGATCGTGGCCGGCGCCGGCGGGCGCATGGGCCGCACGCTGGTCAAGGCGATCGCCGAGACCAAGGGGCTTGTTCTCGCCGGCGGGCTTGAGGGCGAGGGCTCGCCTTTGATCGGCCAGGACGCCGGCGTGCTGGCGGGCCTGCCCGCCAACGGCATCAAGCTCAGCGCCGACGCCAAGGCGCTGTTCGCCCATGCGGACGGCATCATCGATTTCACCATTCCCAAGGCGAGCACCGCCTTTGCCGCGCTGACCGCCGGGAAGGTGCATATCGTCGGCACAACCGGACATTCGGCGGACGAAGAGGCCGCCATCAGGGAATCCGCCAAGAGCGCCGTGATCGTGAAGTCCGGCAACATGAGTCTCGGCGTCAATCTGCTGGCGGCACTGACCAAGCGCGTGGCCAAGACGCTCGCTGACAGCTTCGACATCGAGATCGTCGAGATGCACCACAACAAGAAGATCGACGCACCGTCGGGCACCGCGCTGATGTTCGGCCGCGCGGCGGCCGAGGGTCGCGGCATCGACCTCGCCACGCATTCCGCGCGTGGCCGCGATGGCGAGACCGGCGCGCGCAAGGCGGGTGACATCGGCTTTGCCAGCTTGCGCGGCGGCACGGTGGTCGGCGAACACAGCGTGATCTTTGCCGGTCCCGCCGAGCGGATTGAGCTCGTTCATCGCGCCGAGGACCGCATGATCTTCGCGCGCGGCGCGCTGCATGCGGCGCTGTGGGCGCGTAGCCAGAAGCCTGGGCTTTATTCGATGGCCGATGTGCTGGGGCTGAAGGACTTTTGATTTAAGCTACGCCATGCAGCGCGCCCTTTACCTCTCCCCACCGGGGAGAGGTAGTCCGGCCGTGCCTGCGGACGGACTTCAGCTCTTTCGCAGCAGCGACCTGCCGGTCATTTCCTTCGGCTGCGGCAATTCCATCAGCGCCAGCAGGGTCGGCGCGAGATCGGCGAGCCGGCCGTCGGCCAGCGTGGCGCCGCCGGCGCCCGCCAGCAGCACCGGCACCGGATTGGTGGTGTGCGAGGTGTGCGGCCCGCCGGTCACCGGATCGCGCATCAATTCGCAATTGCCGTGATCGGCGGTGACCAGCAGCGCGCCGCCGGCTTTCGCGATGGCGTCCGCGATCTTACCGAGCCCGGTGTCGGCTGCCTGCACTGCCTTGATAGCGGCCGGTAGGCTGCCGGTGTGCCCAACCATGTCCGGATTGGCGAAGTTCAGCACGATCATGTCGTACATGCCGGAGCCGATGGCCTCCACCGCCTTGGCGGTCAACTCGGGCGCCGACATCTCCGGCTGCAGATCATAGGTTGCGACCTTCGGCGACGGCACCATGATGCGGTCCTCCCCGCGATAAGGCTCTTCGCGCCCGCCGTTGAGGAAGTAGGTGACGTGCGGATACTTTTCCGTCTCGGCCATGCGGAGTTGTGTGCGGCCAGCGCCGGCCACCACTTCGCCGAGAATGTTCGGGAACGATTGCGATGCAAAAATCGACTGCATCTTCGCGTCGAGGTGCTCGCTGTATTGCGCCATGCCGATAGCCGCCGCGAATTTGACCAATCTCTTGCGCGGAAATCCGGCGAACTCTGGATCGAACATCGCCCCCAGAATCTCGCGGACGCGGTCGGCGCGGAAGTTGAAGCACAGCACGCCGTCGCCTTCCTTGATGCCGCGATAGCCGCCGATCGCCGCCGGGATGATGAACTCGTCGAACTGCTGTTTGGAATAGGCGTCGGCGATGGCGGTCTGCGCGTCGGCAAAGCGTGGGCCTTCAGCCTCGACAATGGCATTGTAGGCCAGGGCGACGCGCTCCCAGCGCTTGTCGCGGTCCATCGCATAGTAGCGGCCGAGCACGGTGCCGATCGGGACCGACTTCGGCAACGCGGCGGTGAATCGCTTGAGGTCTTCGCCAGCCGATTGCGGCGGCGTATCGCGGCCGTCGGTGATGGCATGGGCCACCGCCGGTACACCGGCGTCGGTGAGGATGTGCGCCAGCGCCGCGCCGTGGTCCTGGTGCGAATGCACGCCGCCGGGTGAAACCAGGCCGATCAAATGGCAGGTGCCGCCGCTCTTTTTCAGCGCGGCGATCAGGCCGGTCAGCGCCGGCGACAACTTGAGCTCGCCCGAGGCGATGGCGTCGCCGATGCGCGGCAGGTCCTGCATTACCACCCGGCCGGCCCCGATGTTGAGATGGCCGACCTCGGAGTTGCCCATCTGGCCCGGTGGCAGCCCAACTTCGCGGCCGTCGGTCCGCAGAAACGCATGTGGGCCATTGGCCCACAGCCGGTCGAACGTCGGCGTTTTGGCCTGACGGACGGCGTTGTCGGCTGTTTCCTCGCGCCAGCCCCAGCCGTCGAGGACAACGAGCATCACCGGGTGGCGTTTTTGTTGGGTGTCGGTCATCGCCGATGAATAGCGATCAATCCGCCGCGGGGCAATCGAGGCCCGGCCGCGGATCATAAATCGGCTTTGCAGGGGCGCAGTTGGGCCGAAACGGACATTGCGTGGGTCGGATCAACTCGGGCAGATTCACGGTATACGGCCTGCCCGTCAAAAGAAGCCCCGCCCGAGGTGCCCGATGTCCGCGACGAGACGACAGATGAAGCTCGGCGTGTCGATGATCGGGCTCGGCTATCACGTTGCGTCATGGCGGCATCCGGACGTTCCGGCCGACGGCAGCCCGAACATCAAGCATTCAGTCGAGGTGGCGCAGACCGCGGAGCGCGGCAAGCTCGACATGGTGTTTCTTGCCGACGCGGTCGGAATCCGCGAATACGATGAACCGCCGGGGGCGCTCTGCCGGTTTTCCAATTCGTCGCGCTTCGAGCCGATCACGCTGCTGGCTGCGCTGTCGATGGCGACGCAGCGGATCGGCCTCGTCGCCACGCTCTCGACCACCTACAGCGAGCCATTTCACGTCGCACGGCAGTTCGCTTCGCTGGACCATCTGAGTGGCGGCCGCGCCGGTTGGAACGTCGTCACCTCGGTCACCGCGATGGAGGCGCAGAATTTCAACTACGAAACGACGCCCGATTACGACAAGCGCTACAGCCGCGCCGCGGAGTTCGTCGAAGTGGTGCGCGGTCTGTGGGACTGCTGGGAGGACGACGCCCTGGTGCGCGATAAGACATCCGGCATCTTCTTCGATCAGGAAAAAGTTCACGTCCTGAATCACAAGGGCGAGCACTTTTCGGTGCGAGGGCCCATCAACATTCCGCGCACGCCGCAAGGTTATCCGGTGATCGTACAGGCCGGCGCATCCGAGCAGGGCCAGGACATGGCGGCGGCCAGTGCCGATGTGGTGTTCGCGGCTTCGGCGTCGATCGAGAACGCGCAGAAATACTATGCATCGGTGAAAGGCCGGATGGCGAAATTCGGGCGTTCGACCGGCGAATTGCACGTCATGCCGGGGATCATGGCGGTCGTCGGCCGCACCGAACAGGAGGCGCAGGACAAATATTGGCAGTTGCAGAATTTGATCGATCCGAAGGTGGGTCTTTCGCAGCTCGCGGCCTCGCTTGGCGACCTCTCCGCGTATGACCTGGACGGTCCTGTGCCGGAGGACAAGATCAGTCCGCGGATGCGCAGCAGGGCGGCACTCATGCTCGACATGGCGCGCCGGAACAACCTGACGATCCGCCAGCTCTATCTCGCGGTCGCCGCCGGCAACGGCCACTACGTGGCGGTGGGATCCGCCAAGCAGGTAGCGGATGTGATGGAGCACTGGTTCACCCATCAGGCGGCCGACGGCTTCAACTACGTGCCGGCGGCTTTGCCGGGAGGCATCCACGATTTCGTCGATCTGGTGGTGCCGGAGTTGCAGCGGCGCGGGCTGTTCCGCACGGAGTACGAAGGCGCTACGCTTCGGGAAAACCTTGGTCTGCCGAGGCCGGTGGGGCGGCATGCGGCGGGACCAGTCGGCAAAGCGGTATAGAAATTCGGGGGCAAGGATGGGCATGGCAATCAGGACGCTGTCGCTGCTGTTGGCGGGATGTCTGCTGCTGGCGGCACCCGCCGGGGCGCAGGACAAATATCCGTCCCGCAATATCCGTCTGATCGTCAGCTTCCCGCCGGGGGGCGGGATCGACGCGGTCGCGCGGCTGTTCGCCGATAAGATGACCGCGATCCTCGGCCAGCCCGTCGTGGTGGAGAATCGCGGCGGCGCCGCGGGTCTCATCGCCGGGCGCGCGGTCGCTACCGCCGAACCCGATGGCTACACCGTGCTGATCGCGAGCAATTCGATGATCATCGCGCAGCTCACGAATCCAGCGCCCGGCTTGAGCATTGAGAACGAACTCCAAGCGGTTGCGAGCGTCGCGCCGCAGGCCAACATCGTGGTCGCGGCGCCTGATTTGCCGGCGTCGACGCTGAAGGAGGCGATTGAACTCGCGCGAACGCGCCCGCTCAATTATTCGTCGCCGGGGACCGGCTCGGTCCCGCAGCTTCTTCTGGCCTATCTCATCTCGACGCTGCCGAACATTAAGATTACCCATGTGCCGTTTCCTGGAGCCGCGCAGGCGCTGACTTCGACCTTGGCGAGCCAAACCGAGTTGTCGGTGGTGACGCTCCCGCCGGCGGTCCGGCAGCGTTCTGCCGCGGTGCCGCAGGTGCCGACGGTGTCTGAAGCCGGTTTCCCGAGCCTGTCAGCGACGGTGTGGACGGGCTTTTTCGTTCCGGCGAAAACGCCGAAGGCGCTCGGCGAGCGGCTCGGCAGCGTGGTACTTCAGGTCGCGGCCATGCCGGAGATCAGGGAGAAGCTGCTGCAGCTCGGCTTCGAGCCGACAAGCATCAGCGGAGATCAGTTTCAGCGGGATGTCGCACAGGAGGTCAAGTACTGGGCCGATGTGATCCAGAAATCCGGGATCAAGGCGCAGTAGCCACGCGACACGCGCGCCGGTCGCTACGCCGCCACCGTGCCGGCCTCCCAGCCGAGCATGGCGCGCTTGCGGGTCAGGCCCCAGTGATAGCCGGTCAGTTCGCCGGATTTGCCGATCACGCGATGGCACGGCACCACAAAGCTGATCGGATTTTTGCCGACGGCGGCGCCAACCGCGCGCGGCGCATTCGGCCGGCCGATGGTGTTGGCGATGTCGGAATACGTGGCGGCGCGGCCCATCGGAATACGCAGCAGCGTTTCCCACACCCGAACCTCGAAATCGGTGCCGATCAGCACCACACGCAGCGGCCGGTCCTCGCGCCACAGTTTCTTGTCGAAGACGCGCGCACACAGCGGGGCAGTGCGCGCCGAATCCTCGACGTAATTCGCCCGCGGCCAGCGGCTTCGCATATCGGCGATCGCCGCCTTTTCCTCGCCGGGGTCGGCGAACGCCAGTCCGCACAGGCCGCGATCCGTCGCCATCACCAGCGCGGTGCCGAACACGGCTGGGTGGAAACCGTAATGAACTGTCAGTCCCTGGCCGCCCGTCTTCCATTCGCCGGGCGACATCGCCTCGTGTGTGATGAACAGGTCGTGCAATCGGCCGGGGCCGGACAGTCCGACCTCGTATGAGGCGTCGAGCACGCTGGCGGAATTGCGAAGCAGGTTTCGCGCGCTGTCGAGCGTGAGTGCCTGCAGGAATGCCTTGGGTGTGAGCCCGGCCCAGCGGCGAAACAGATGATGTAGCTCGGTCGGCGTGACGCCGGCCGCTTCGGCGATCTGTTCGATCTCCGGCTGGGTGCGCCAGTTGCCGCGGATGTGGGCGATGGCGCGGCGCACGACGTCATAGTCGGCGGCGGCGGCGGACAGCGGCGCAAGATCGGAAAAACGGTCGGGCGAGAGCATGGCGGTCTCCATCATGTTGCTCACCATCTAGGCCGCCACGGTTGGCCGTCCCACCCGATTTCTGTCTTAAACGCCGATTCGCGCGGGCCCCCGCCGCGCCTCGCCCAGGGCGGCGGACAATTCGGCGGCGAAACCCTCCCGTTCATGGGGCGACAAGTATCCCGCGACCGGAAGCTTTCGTCCGCGCGACACCAGGAACAGCTTCAGCAATCCGTAATCCTCGTTGTGCTCGCGGTCGAGCTTGGTCCACAGGGGATTGAGCGTCCACTCGGCGACCTCGCCACGATGGCTCACGCGCCGCACCCGAAGCTCGGACGGCGTCACCGTCACCTCCTCGAAGGCCGCCGCCGCGCGGTAGTTGGCGCGGAACGCCCAATAGACCAGTGCGACGTCGAGCCCGAGGAAGCCGATCACCGGCCAGGCGCCGAGCCAGATGAAAAACATCCCGCCGATGAAGCTCAGTCCGCCCACCAGCGCCATCACCGCCACGAAGCCCCGGCTGGAGAGCGAGCGATGCGGCGTGATGATCGCCGAAAAAAGCGTGGGCTCGGTTGCGGCATCGTTGTCTGTGCGGTTCGGTGTCGTCATGCTGACCTTCAATATAGGGCAATCATGGCCAAGAAGCAGATCAAGAATCCGGCCGGGCGAACTTCAGGTCCGCGACGGCGGGGCGCGATCACGAAACCGATGATGAAAACCGCGAAAGCTGTTGGCTCGCTCCTCGCCCCAAAAAGCGCTCGCAAAGGCAAGGCGGCCAAGGTGAAGCCGCCGAAAGCCCGGGCCAAGGCGGACCGGAAGGTTCTGCACGCCACCGGCAAGCACAAGCTCCCCAAACCGTGGAGTCCGGCCGAGGTCGATGAAGCGTTTCGTCGTTTCCAAGCGGCGAAGCCGGAGCCTAAAGGCGAGTTGCATCACGTCAACCCGTTCACGCTGCTGGTCGCTGTTGTTCTGTCCGCGCAGGCGACCGACGCTGGCGTTAACAAGGCGACGCCGGCGCTGTTCAAGCTCGCGGATACTCCGGAAAAGATGGTGGTGCTGGGGGAGGAGAGGGTTCGCGAATTGGTGAAGACCATCGGCCTGTTCCGCACCAAGGCAAAGAACGTCATCGCACTTTCGGATAAGTTGATCGCAGAGCACAGCGGGCAGGTGCCGAACGATCGCGATGCGCTTCAGGCGTTGCCTGGCGTCGGCCGAAAGACCGCAAACGTGGTGCTCAACATGGCATTTGGTCAGCCGACAATGGCGGTCGACACGCATGTTTTCCGCATCGGCAACCGCACGGGACTTGCCCCCGGCAAAGATCCGCTGGCGGTGGAACTGAAGCTGCTCGCGGTCATTTCGCCGAAATACATGATGCACGCCCATCACTGGCTGATTCTGCACGGACGGTACGTCTGTCTCGCGCGCCGGCCGCTGTGTGAGAAGTGCGTCATCGCCGACATTTGCAAATGGCCGGGCAAGACGACGTTGATGGCGCCGAACGCCTGAGCGGTACGCCGCGGTTCTAGGCTCGCTTCGGCGGCTGCACCTCGATGCGCCGCTGCGAAAGCCGCTTATGCAGATGCACCATCATGGCCATGGCGAACAGCGGCGTGGCGAGATTGACGATCGGGATCGACACGAAAAGTACGATCGGCAAGCCGGCAAAAAAAATCTGGCCGCTGTGCGCTTGGCGCATCGCCTTGGCCTCCTCCGGCGGGCGGAACCGCATCGCTGCGAGCAGGAAATACTCCCGGCTGAGCAGGTAGGCGTTGGCCAGTAACATTATAATGAGGCCGAGCCCCGCGACGAACAGGAACGGCACCGCCACAAGATAGACCACGATCGCGAGCAGCGCGGTTTTGACGCCTTCGACCAGTGCGCGAAGCAGCGGCAGCGCGGTGCCCGGCGGCTCCATCGGATAGTGCGTCCGCTCGACCTCGTCGGCGATCTCATCGACGAAGAAGCTGCCGACGAAGGCGGTCACCGCGGGCATCAGGAAAAGGGCGCCGGTGATGATCCCGAGCGTCGCCGCGATCGACAGCACCCAGGCGATAATCTGCCACGCCGTATGCCCGCCCACGGTCGTCTCGGCCCAGGTCGCGCCGGCCGTCGCCATCCAGGAGAACACCCGGTTCAACCCGACGCCGACCAGCACGATCAGGATCAGGCCGAGCCCGATCGATTTCAGCAGCACCCGCCGGAACGGCGGGGTCAACATCTGGGTCAGCGCCTTGATGGCCGAGTCGAGCATCAATCCCTTCGCAATCTGGCAGAGTTATGCGCGATTGGCTATGCCAGCAAGGGCCAGCATTCTTTGCCGAGATCCGGATGGATCGGAGGCGAGCGGCTAATGCGCCGGGACGATGGAGGGCGCGTCGCAGGCCGCTTCGGGAACCGCTTCATGAGTGTGTGGCAGATGCGCCCAGGCCATCCGGCGGTAGTCGAAGCCTTTCTCGACGGTCGGCTTGACCAGCGCGAAATACGGCGAGATGTCGAAGTCGCGCGGGGCGTAGAGCGGCGAGTGGCGGATTTCGAGGATGTCGCGGCGCGCCGTCTTGCTGTTCAGACGCGCGATCCGCAACAGGATTGGATAGCGCACATGATCGAAGGCTTGGGCGATCAGTGCCGAGCAGATGATCCGGGTCGGATGGCCTGAGCCGAGCGCCATCATGCGCCGCCGCCAGCGCTGCGGCACCGGCAGCGGGAACAGGTAGCGCAGCAGATCGAAGATGTTCTTCACGTCATAGTCGAAGCCGATCCGTTCAGCGGCGTAGGTGCAGACCCGGGCGCAATCGTCGTCGGTCAGACCGATCGGGCGGCAGATGCGGGTGTGGTAGCTCAGGTATTTTGATAGCGGCGAGCCGACCACGCCTTGGCCGAGGTTTGCCTCGACCAACACCAGGGACTCGCCGTCGGCGGTGGTGCGCTCGCCGATCGGCCCGACGTAGAGAGCGGCGTGCGACCACGTCGATTGGGTGAGATATTTGATGACGCCGGAGATGTGGTTGTTGCCTTCGACCAGCAGCACGTCGCCGGGCCGGAGCACGGCGCGCAACGCCTCCGGGTCGCTCGGGGTGAAGGGCTCGTAGCCCTCCTCCTCGCGGTTGAGATACTGGGCGATGGTTTGCCCAATTCCTGTGAGCATCCAGTGCATGACAGCCCGATCTCGCTTCGGCGCGCGCGTTGGCCGCACGTCGCCTCAATTGCCAGCCAATTTAGATGAGACTTGTTGCGATCGGGTTCATCGCTCACGGGTCGGGGCAATGAATCGTTATCTATGACCTTGTGCAATGCAGCTGGTTTGGGCAGGAATTGCATTCGTCACAGTGCAGGGTAAAACCCTTTGCAAACCACGATCCGAAATCCATGACCGTTCTGTCCCGTCGAGGCTTGCTGGCCGGTTCCGCTGCGTCGTTCGCGGCGGGCACGCTCGGCGCGTGGCCAGCGTTTGCCCAGCGCGCCAGCCGCCCGGCGGCGCCGGTTCCGAGCGAAGTGGACTGCGTGATCGTCGGCGCGGGAGCCGCGGGGATCGCTGCGGCGCAGAAGCTTGCCGCCGCCAAGCGCAGCTTTGTTCTGATCGAGGCGTCGAACCGGATCGGCGGGCGCTGCTTCGCCGAGACAACGAGCTTCGGCGTGCCGTTCGACCGCGGCGCGCATCTCATCCACAATCCGGAAAGCAATCCGCTGACCAAGCTCGCGGCGCGGACCGGTCTGGAAATCTACCAGGCACCCTCCGCCCAGCGCATTCGCATTGGCCGGCGTTACGCGCGTGAGAGCGAGCTTGAGGATTATCTCGCCGCCGCGGTGCGAGCCAACCGCGCCATCGCCGACGGCTCGCGCAATCGGGCGGATGTCGATTGCTCCAGGCTGCTGCCGCGCGATCTCGGCGAGTGGCAGTCCACGGTGGAGTTTACGCTCGGGCCCTACAACAGCGCGAAAGACCTCGACCAGATTTCGGCGGTAGACATGAGCCGCTCCGGCGATCGCAACACCGCCGCGCTGTGTCGCCAGGGCTATGGCGGGCTGCTGGCGAAGCTCGCTGACGGTCTGCCGGTGCAACTCGACACTGCGGTGAAGCTTGTCGATATCACAGGCCGCGGCACTAAGGTCGAATTATCGACCAACAAGGGCACGATCACCGGCCGCCACGTCATCATCACGGCGTCGACCAATGTCGTGCTCGATCGCATCAAGTTCGACGGCGGCATGCCGAAGCGCCATCAGGATGCGTTCGAGAAGCTTAGGCTCGGCAGCTTCGATCACATCGCGCTGGAACTGTCGGGCAATCCGCTCGGCCTGCCCCGCGACGAGATGGTGTTCGAGAAGACACTGAGCACGCGCACCGCCGCGCTGACCGCCAACATCGGCGGTTCGCCGCTGTCGGTTGTCTCGGTGGGCGGCAAATTTGGCCGCGAGCTGGTTGAGCAGGGCGACAAGGCGATGGTCGAATTTGCCGTCGAGTGGCTCAGCAGCATGTACGGGCCCGGTGTTCGGAAGGGACTTGGTCGCACCCAGGTCACGCAATGGAACAAGGAGCAGTGGACCCAAGGCGCGATCGCGACTGCAGCGCCGGGCTGGCAGGGAGCGCGCCGCGTCCTCATGGAGCCGATCCGCAACCGGGTGTTCTTCGCCGGTGAGGCGGTGCACGAAACCGCATGGGGCACCGTCGGCGGCGCCTGGGAATCCGGCACTCGCGCGGCCGAAGCGGTGGTGCGGCGCATTTTGGGTCAGCCCGATCTGCCGCTGCCGAAGGCCGAGCCCGATCCGCCTTTGGTTACGGTGACGACGCCGGCTCAACGCCAACCGCAGTCTTCCGCCTGGTGCGCGACCAATCCGAGCATGTGCAAGCCGCCGCGCGCGAAGCCTTGATTCGAAACCGGTCGCCTAACGCGCCAACTGCTCCTTTACCCAGCCGACGATCATGGTGGCGATCGCGTCGGCTGGCTGGCCGGGCGTGCGGCCCATGTGGTGGCCTTGCGGATAAACCCGTGCCGATTTCGGGTTGCCGTATTCCATCAGCAGATGCACGTCGGCGATCGGCGCCTGGTCGTCCAGTTTGCCGTTGACGCCGAGTAACGGCGCGGACGGCTTTTCAAGTAGACCCATCGTCTTGAGTGACAGCGGCGCCACTGCGGTGAGAAACTCCTCGACCGTCGACACGCCCATCGCCCGGCCCCGCGCGTCAAGCAGACTTGCCGCGCCGAACAGATAGGTCGCGCCGCCAGTGGTGAACGCCGGCACGAGCCACTCGCGCTGAAAACCGTAGTGGATGTTGCCCCCGTGAAACACCGCCGCTTTAATGCGATCCGCTGCCGTGAAGGCGAGCCGCGCCGCCCAGTAGGCGCCGAAGCTGCCGCCCCAGACCGCGACCCAGCGGCCGTTCACGTCGCGGCGGGTCGCCAGATAGTCGAGCCACGCGAGGTAGGTTTTTTCCGCTGACGTATCGCCATATAGAACCGGGTTTTCGCCGGAGCCGGGCATGTCGATGCTCAACGAAGCCAGGCCGGATTTCATGATCTCGTTCGTGATCTTGAGCCGGTCCTCCTTCCAGCCGTCGACCCCGCCCCAGTGCATGACGATGGGCGGATCGATGGCGCCGGGCGGCTTCTGCAGATAGCCGACCAGCTTTTTGCCTTCGAACGGGATTTCCACGATTTCAAGCGGCGGATCGAAGTGCGCGGCCGCCTTGCGGAACATCCGCAGCGAGCTTTGGTACGCCTTCATTTTGCCGGGCGAGGTCGGCGATGGATAACGGCCGACGCGGCAGGCGTCGAAAGCCTGCATGTAGAGCTCGGCCAGCTCCTTGCCGCTCGCCCCGGCCTTGGCCGCGGCGTCGCCTTTGGCCTCGTAGTGGAACCCGATCTTGCTCCACTCCTCGGCCCAGTGATCCTTGTCGAGGCTGGTCAGCGCCGCCATCACCTTTTCGGCGTCTTCCGGCTTGATGTCCTCGAACGGATTGAGCTTGCCGGCCCGCCGCATAAACTCGGCTTTGACCTCGGGCAGCGTACGTTCGCGGGAACCTTTCGGTTGTTCATGGATGTTCATGTCACGTCCTTCGCGCTGGTCTTGTCCTCGAACACAGTAATCGTCGGCGGCTTGCCCTCGAAGCCCAGCTCGGTCCATCTCGTCACCACGTTGTCGTACATTTTCTTGTCGAGCTTGGTGCGCGGCGAGAACGACTTGATGTGCTTGTAATCCATGCAGGCGTTGATCAGCGCCTTCGAGCCCCACGGCCGGATTTCCGGCGGATTGAGACTCGGATCGAGGAACGTGCTCCAGGTTTCGCGCAGGATGTCGATCGACTGCGACGGCCGCGAGCGGGTCGCCATCGCCCACAGCACCTGGCCGACATTGCTCGGGTCGATGTCGTCGTCCACCACGATGACGTATTTGCCGAAGTAGGCGCCGGCGGTGCATTGCGCGGCGAGCGCCATCACTTGCGATGCGTGGCCGGCATACATCTGCTTGATCGACACCACCGTCATGCCCCAGCCCGCCGCCTCGGGGATCGACCACACGCCCTGAATGCCGGGGATGCCGAGCTTCTGCAGATCGGCCCAGATGCCGGCGGAGCGAAGCGCCGCCCAGAACAGCCCGCATTCATTCGACGGTCCATCGGCCATCAGCGCGCAGGTCAGCGTCGGATTGTTGCGGTAGCGCACGCGCTCGACGCGCATGTAGGGCGTGGCGCCGCTCGGCCGTCCGTAATAGCCGGTGAACTCGCCGAACGGACCTTCGGCAAACGTCTCGTCCGGATAGAGATGACCCTCGAGGATAATCTCGGCGTGCGCCGGCAGCGGCAGGCCGGTGAGGTCGGAGTTGAACAGTTCGATCGGCGAGCCCTTGATGCCGGAGTAATACTCGTACTCGCTTTCGGTTTTCGGCAGACTCGATGCGCCGACCAGGAACAGCAGCGGGTCGATGCCATAGGCCGCCGCGATCGGCGCGGGCTTGCCCATCTTCCACCACTTGTCGCGGTCGCTGCCGCCGTCCTTGCCCGGCGACGTGTAGACGCCGATTTCGCGCGGGCCCTTGATCATCATACGGTAGGTGCCGACGTTGACCCGGCCCGAGTCCGGATCCTTGGTGATGACGGCATCCGCGGTGCCCAGATACATGCCGCCGTCGAGCGGCCACATGCGCTGCGCCGGGAACATCCGGATGTCGATTTTGTCGCCTTCGACGATGTTCTGGTTGCAGACGGCGCGCTCGGCGGGCACTTCGACCGGCGCCATCTTGCGCCCGAGCTTCTTCTGCAGAAGCTGCACGGCCTTCAGCGGATGATCGACCGGCTCCTCGCCGATCATCAGGCAGAACCGCGATAGGTTGCAGCCGATCATGTTGTAGAGGGCCTTGTGGCCCGGATGGCCCTTGATGTTCTCGAACAGCAGCGCCGGGCTTTTTTCCAGGCCGACCATGTAGGTGATGTGAGCGGCTTCGAGATCGGGGCTGACTTCGGCGGTGATGCGCTTCAACTCGCCCATCGCCTCGGCCTTCTCCAGCCACAGGTCGAGATCGCTGGCGTTGCTGCGCCGGTCGGAGGGCTTGCTCGTCGGCTGTTCGACGGCGGTGGCGCTGCCGCCGGCCTTGATGCCCATCTCCATGACGCTACTCCCTGTACGATTGTTGGCGCGATCCTACCCGAAGCGCGCAGGCGAGGTCACGCTGCTGAGCTATGCGATAGCGCCGCATATACCGCCTCATCATGAGGAGCGCACGCAGTGCGCGTCTCGAAGGATGGGCTATACCGAGGCGCGCCGCGATCCTTCGAGACGCATCGCTTCGCGATGCTCCTCAGGATGAGGTTGGAATTGTAGCCTACGTCCGCAGCACGCCGCCGGTGCGCTTGGTGACCTCGGCGACGATCTTGGCGGCCAGCGCATCGATCTCCTGGTCGGTCATCGTCTTCTCGCGCGGCTGAATGGCGATCGCGATGGCGACCGACTTCTTGCCGGCCTCGATGCCCTGGCCTTCGTAGATATCGAACACGTTGACGCCGGTAATCAGCTTGCGGTCCACGTTCTGCGCCGCCCGCTGGATGTCGGCGGCCTTCACCGCGCGATCGACCACGAAGGCGAAGTCGCGCGTCACCGGCTGGAACTGCGACAAGTCCAGCACCGGTTTGGCGCGGGTGGCCTTGGCCTTGCCCTCCGGGATGCGTTCGAGAATGACCTCGAAGGCGACCAGCGGACCTTCGGCATCGAGGGCCTCCAGCGCGCGCGGATGCAACTCGCCGAAATAGCCGAGAATGTTCTGCGGCCCGATCTGGATGGTGCCGGAGCGGCCGGGGTGAAACCACGCCGGGCCGCCGGGAACCACCTGCATCGCTTGTGCCGGCGCGCCGGCAGCGGTCAGCACGGCGAGGGCGTCCGCCTTCGCATCGAAGGCATCGACCTCGGCGGTCTTGTTCGACCAGTGCCGGCCGGCGCCACCGGCCTTGGCCAGCGCGCGGCGCACGCCGGTCGCCGCCATGAACTGGTCTTCCGGCTTGTCGCCTTTGAAAATCTGTCCGACTTCAAACAGTGCGGCGTCCGGGAAGCCGCGGTCGGCGTTCTTCTGGGCGGCGGCAACCAGCCCCGGGATGAGACTCGGCCGCATGTCGGACAGCTCCGCCGCGATCGGATTGGCGAGCGCGAGAGCTGCGCTGCCGCCGCCGAACAGCGTGGCCTGCGGCTTGGAGATGAACGACCAGGTGACCGCTTCGGTCAGCCCGCGCGCGGCGAGCGCGCGCTTGGCCTTGCGGGTGCGCACCTGCAGGGACGTGAGAACCGGATTGCGCGGCGCGTTGCCGCGATCGAACGGTGTCGGCGGAATGCGATCGACGCCGACGATGCGCACGATCTCCTCGACGATGTCGGCCTTGCCCTCGATGTCGGGCCGCCACGATGGCGCAGCGACCTTGACGCGGGTGTCCTGTCCGGCGACGAAAAAGCCGAGCTTGGTGAGCACGCGCCGCATCTCGATCAGGTTCAGGTCGAGGCCGGCGAGCCGCTTCAATTCGCTGGTCGGGAAGTCGACGACCTTGTCGGGCGCTTCGGCCTTGCCGACGGTGACGATCTCCGACGGCGTGCCGCCGCAGAGCTCGATCACCATCTGCGTGGCAAGCTCGAGCCCCGGCGCCATGAAGTTCGGATCGACGCCGCGCTCGAAGCGGTAGCGCGCGTCGGAGTTGATGCCGAGCTTGCGGCCGGTCTGGGCGATGTTGATCGGCTCCCACAGCGCCGATTCGATCAGCACATCGGTGGTGCCTTCGTCGCAGCCCGACGCCTCGCCGCCCATGATGCCGGCGAGCGATTCGACGCCGTTGTCGTCGGCGATCACGCACATGGCGGTGTCGAGCGTGTACGTCTTGCCGTCGAGCGCCAGCATCTGCTCGCCGTTGTTGGCGCGGCGGACGACGAGATTGCCCTTCACCTTCTTTGCGTCGAACACATGCAGCGGCCGGCCGCGGTCGTAGGTGATGAAGTTGGTGATATCGACCAGCGTGTTGATCGGGCGCAGCCCGATGGCCTTGAGCCGCTTCTGCAGCCACTCCGGCGACAGTCCGTTCTTGACGCCGCGCACCAGCCGCAGCGCGAATGCCGGGCACAGCGGATGGGTCTGGCCGAAATCGAGCGTCACCGTCACCGGGCAGGGGAACTCGCCCTTGATCGGCTTCGGCGCGCGATCCTTGAATGCGCCGATGTCGGAGGCGGCGAGATCGCGCGCGACGCCGTTGACGCCGGTGCAGTCCGGACGGTTCGGCGTCAGGTTGATGTCGAGCACCGCGTCGTCGAGGCCCTTGTATTGGGCGAAGCTCGCGCCGAGCGGAGCGTCGTCCGGAAGCTCGATGATGCCGTCATGGTTGTCGGAGATTTCAAGCTCGGCCTCGGACACCAGCATGCCGCGGCTTTCGACGCCGCGAATGGTGCCGACCTGCAGCGTGATCTTCTTGCCGGGAACGTAGGTGCCGGGCGGCACGAACACGCTGGTCAGGCCGGTGCGCGCGTTCGGCGCGCCGCAGACGACTTGAGTCGGCGGCTGGCCGTCGCCGGTGTCGACCATGCACACGCGCAGGCGGTCGGCGTTCGGATGCTGCTTGGCGTCGATCACCTTGGCGATGACGTAGGGCGCCAGCATCTTGGCCTTGTCGTCGACGGATTCGACTTCGAGGCCGATCATCGTGAGCTTGGTCACGATGTCGTCCAGCGACGCGTCGGTGTCGAGATGCTCTTTCAGCCAGGCGAGGGTGAATTTCATGATGCGATCCTCCCACGCACCGCAGCGCGTTCTTGGGCAGGGCCCGACTCCCTTCCCCGCTTGCGGGGGAGGGTTGGGGAGGGGGACGCTTCAAGCGCTGCCGCAATTGCTTCCAGTACGCCTTGTTGATTGGTCATTACGTCGTGGTTGTTGAAGCGGAGCACACGAAAACCCTTCGACCCAAAAAACGCGTCTCGCCGCGCGTCACGCTTGAGATTTTCATCTTCAAAGTGCTGCCCGCCGTCGAGCTCAATGACGAGGCTTGCCTGGTGACAGACAAAATCCGCGATATACGGTCCGATCGGTGTCTGTCTCCGGAAGCTCGCTCCATGCATCCGGTGCGCGCGGAGTGCACTCCAAATCAAACGTTCGGCATCCGTCGAATCCTGACGGAGCGATCGCGCGCGAGACCGCAGCTTCTTGGACACTTGCCAAGCTGGCTGTTTTTCGGCGCTACTCATTGGGAATCCTGTGGTGCAGCAGCCCCCTCCCTAGCCCTCCCCCGCAGGCGGGGGAGGGAACAGGCCGTGCCATGCCGAAGGAAATCTGTTTGCGGCGGCTCACGGGCTCAGCCCTCCCGCGAGTGTGGGGAAGTCGAGCGGACGGAATCCATAGTGCGACAGCCAGCGCACGTCGGCCTCGAAGAAGGCGCGCAGATCGGGCATGCCGTATTTCAGCATGGCGATGCGGTCGATCCCCATGCCCCAGGCGAAGCCCTGCACCGAGTCCGGGTCGAGCCCGCAATTGCGCAGCACGTTCGGATGCACCATGCCGCAGCCGAGAATCTCCAGCCAGTCGTCACCCTCGCCGAAGCGCACCTCGCCCTTGTCACGCTTGCACTGGATGTCGACTTCGAGCGACGGCTCGGTGAACGGGAAGAACGACGGCCGGAAGCGCATCTTCACGTTGTCGACCTCGAAGAACGCTTTGCAGAACTCTTCGAGAATCCATTTCAGGTGACCCATGTGCGCGCCCTTGTCGATCACCAGGCCCTCGACCTGGTGGAACATCGGCGTGTGGGTCTGGTCCGAGTCGCTGCGATAAGTGCGGCCTGGAATGATCACGCGGATCGGCGGCTTCTGCGCCAGCATGGTGCGCACCTGCACCGGCGACGTGTGCGTGCGCAGCAGCTTGCGTGAGCCGTCGGCGCCCGGATTGAAATAGAACGTGTCGTGCATCTCGCGGGCCGGATGGCCCTCGGGGAAATTTAGCTTGGTGAAGTTGTAGTCGTCGGTCTCGATATCCGGACCTTCGGCGACGGCGAAGCCCATGTCGGCGAAGATCGCGGTGAGTTCGTCCACCACCTGGCTGATCGGATGCATGCGGCCAAGCTCGGATGAGGCCTCGCGAACCGGCAGGGTGACATCGACGGTTTCGGTGGCGAGGCGGGCATCGAGCGCCGCGCCTTTGAAGCCCTCGCGCTTGGCGTTGAGCGCGGTGTTGACGCGGTCGCGCAGCCCGTTGATCGCCGGGCCTTGAACCTTGCGCTCGTCCGGCGTGAGACCGCCCAGCGTCTTGAGCAGTGCGGTGACCGAGCCGCTTTTGCCGAGCGCTGAGACGCGCACGGTTTCCAGGGCGGCCTCGTCGGCAACCGTGGCGATGGCGGCCGAAATCTCGGTTTCCAGGGCGGCAATGTCGGTCATCTCAACCCTCGCGAATGCGGCTGGTTTTGGCCGTCCCGCGCGCATCTGGCAAGCCCCGCGGCGGCGTGGGAAAATGCCCGATCCAGTGGGAGGCGTTTCGATGCTGGCTCGGGTGGCTTTTGCTCTGTCGGCGGCCTTGCTGATCGTGGCGCCGGCGCTGGCGCAGGACTGCCCGGCCGAGGGGTCCGGATGGGAGGGCCGCGAGGACGCGGTCCGCAAGGCTGGCACCTGCAACGCGGCGCTGAAGGTCGCGGAATCCTGCGCTTATGGCGCGACCGGCGATACCGGGCTGACCAACATCGTGATCGAGAAATGCGAGGCCGATTTCTCGGCCAGGATGAGCAAGGCGCAGCGCCGGAGCTACGACCGCGGCATCAAAGCTTGCGACGAGAGGTACCGGCGCAAGGAAGGCACCATGTACCGCTCGATGGCGGCATTCTGCTGGGCCACGCTTGCGCGCGACACCGCGGCGAAGTTCGCCCAGATGCCGCGCCGCAAGTAGTCCGCTGGGATCAAGCCGCCTTCGGCAGCGCGGCCTTGGCCTTCTCGACGATCGCCTGGAACGCAGCCGGCTCCATGATGGCGATCTCGGACATGACCTTGCGGTCGACCATGATGCCGGCCTTGGCCAGCCCGTCGATGAACTTCGAGTAGTTCAGCCCGAACGGCCGCACGGCGGCATTGATGCGCTGGATCCAGAGCGCGCGGAACGAGCGCTTCTTGTTCTTACGGTCGCGGTAGGCGTACTGCATCGCCTTTTCCATCGACTGCTTGGCGATGCGGATCGTATTGCGGCGGCGGCCGTAGTGGCCCTTGACCGCCTTGAAGACTTTCTTGTGCTTGGCGTGAGAAGTGACGCCGCGTTTGACGCGAGCCATGACTGATCTCCTGAAATGTTAAGCCTGCAACGATGGGAAGACGGCCGTGAACGGCCTGATGTCCTCAGCCGTTGGGCAGGAAAAACTTGATGATGTTGTCGCCGTCGGCCTTGAACATCACGCGGGTGCCGCGGTGCTGGCGGATCTGCTTCTTGGTCCGCTTGATCATGCCGTGACGCTTGCCGGCCATGGCCGACTTCACTTTGCCGCTGGCGGTAATCTTGAAGCGCTTTTTAGCGCCCGACTTGGTCTTCAGCTTGGGCATTTTGCTCTCCTTCAGGTGCGGCTTCGGACGCGGCAAAGAACCGGTCCCGCCGGATTAGCTCAATACGAGCGTGCTGAGTGATCAGCCTCGCCGCCACGGCAGCCCTTGTTAGCCGGGCGGTGAGAGGTCGGGTTTATGGCAGAGGATGTCTGAAATGACAACCACGACAAGCAAACGCCCGCGGACCGGCCGCGGGCGCTGTATTTCGCAATATCGCTGCGAAATCAGATAGTTAACGCGGCGTTAGGATCATCACCATCTGGCGCCCCTCCATCCGGGGCTCCGATTCGATCTTGGCCATACGGGTGGTGTCGTCCTTGACCCGGTTGAGCAGCCGGGTCCCGAGCTCCTGGTGGGCCATCTCGCGGCCGCGGAATCGCAGCGTCACCTTGACCTTGTCGCCCTCTTCGAAAAACCGCTCCATGGAGCGCATCTTCACCTGATAGTCGTGGTCGTCGATCATCGGCCGGAGCTTGATCTCCTTGACCTCCACGACCTTCTGCTTCTTACGGGCTTCAGCCTGCTTTTTCTGCTCCTGGAACCGGTACTTACCGTAATCCAGCAGCTTGCAGATCGGCGGCACGGCGTTCGGCGAAATCTCGACGAGGTCGAGATTGGCCTCCGCGGCCTTGGCGAGCGCATCTGCGATGGTGATGGTTCCGAGGTTCGCACCATCCTTGTCGATCAGGTGGACCTCGCGAACGCGAATATCTTCGTTGGTGCGTGGGCCGTCCTTCTGGACGGGCGCTTGGGATCTCTGCGGGCGACGAATGGGGGCAAACTCCTTGCTGTTTCGGAAGCCGTTAGAATCGGGATTGTCCTTACATAAGTCAACGCCGTTCGCACCTATAGTTGCGGCCTTTTGCGCGGCTTTTTAGCCGCTCCGGCGCCGATCTGCTGACGCCCTCTTGCGCTGGGGGGCGGCTTGCGGCGAAACACCAGGGATGGTCGAGAGCGTTTCCCAATTCATCGAAGCCGGCAGCGGCGCAGCCTCCCGCCGGATCGCGGCGCTGGTCCGGCCCGGCACGTCGCCGGGCCTGTTCTGGATGGGCGGCTTCAAATCCGACATGGGGGGCACCAAGGCCGTGGCCCTGGACGACTGGGCCGCCGCTCAGGGCCGCGCCTGCATCCGCTTCGATTACTCGGGCCACGGCGCCTCCTCCGGCGATTTCGCCGATGGAACCATCGGACGCTGGCTTGAGGACAGCGTTGCCGCGTTCGAAGCATTGGCCCGGGGGCCCACCGTGCTGGTCGGCTCGTCGATGGGCGGCTGGCTCGCTTTGCTGTTGGCGCGGACATTGAAGGGGCGCGCAACCGCCGGCTCGATCGCCGGGATGGTTCTGATCGCGCCTGCGGTGGACTTCACCGAAGAGCTGATGTGGAAGCGATTTCCCCCCGAGGTGCGGCGGCAGATCGAGACCGAGGGTTCGTGGCAACGGCCATCGCAATATTCGGAAGCGCCGTACCCCATCACTCGCGGTCTCATCGAGGACGGCCGCAAGCATCTGCTGCTCGGCGGCCTGATTGAGCCCGGCTGCCCGGTGCGCATTCTCCAGGGCGTGAAGGATGCCGACGTGCCGTGGCAGCATGCGATCGACTTGTCGTCGCGGCTCGCGCGCGACGACGTGGTGCTGACGCTGGTGAAGGACGGCGATCACCGGTTGTCGCGGTCCGAGGATATAGAACGGCTGATCGCGGCGGTGTCGGAGTTTTAGGTTGGGCTTTCGCCGCGCGGGCCGGGCGAACTGTCCCAGCCGGGTGTGGCGTGGACGATCTTGCCGCCGACCATCGTCATCAGCGCGGTGATGCCGGACAACTGATCGGAAGCAACGATCAGCGGGTCGGCGCTGAGCACGGTCAGGTCGGCAAACTTTCCCACTTCGAGCGAGCCCTTTTTGGATTCGTCGAATGTCAGATAGGCGCCGTTGGCTGTCGCGCAGCGCAGCGCATTCATGCGCGAGAGCGCTTGGCTTTCGCCGAAAGCCTGTCCGGTTCCGAATGCTTTGCGCAGCACGGTCTGCTGGATCGGATGCCACAACGTGATCGGCGTGTTGTCGGTGGCGAGCGCCACCGTCACGCCGGCCTCGCGCAGCGAATTCAGCGGCACGATGTCGCCGTATTGCTCCGGCTTCAGCGCTTCTGCCGTCTTCGTCATGCTTTTGTAGAGGTAGTTGTTGGTGTGCGTGGTCAGGACAAGACCAAGCTTTGCCACGCGCTCGATTTCGCGTGGCGAGATGACGTTGATGTGGCTGATCGCCCAGCGCCGGCCCTTCAAAGGAATTTCCTTATCGACCTCTTCGTAGAGATCGAGCATCTCGAGACCCCTGCGCCCTGCAATGGCGGTCGGGCGAATGTCGTTTTTGGCGCATGCGATCAATAGTTCCTTGAGCCGGTCGCGCGGCAGCCCGTGGTTGGAATTGAAACCGGCCCAGCCTGTGTAGGGCGCGGCGGTGGCGCGCGCATTGTCAGCGTCAGAGCGGCCGAGGTGAACGTAGATCCCGCTGACCTTAAGGAAATCGTCGCCGAGCGCAGGCTCGCCGAGCCAGCCAAGCCATGCCTCGACAAATGGACCGACGGGCGCGCCGCCCGCCGCCGCCCAGTTTGCGCTCAGCGCCAGCGCGGAGCGCATGGTCAGAGCTCCACTGTGATGAACGCGGCGATAGGTCCTCAGCAACTCGTTGGCGACGCCATGACCTTCGAAAATGCCGGTGGTGCCGAAGCTATGATAGGCCTTCGCAGCCTCGGGCAATGTTCGCAACCGTTCGGCGTCGGTGAACCGCGCCGCTTCGCGGAACCAGATCAACTCCGCCAGCGGCGCGAAATCCTGCTCGACGAACACGCCGGTCGGATCGCCGTTGCCGTCCTTTTGAATGACGAGCGACGGCACCGGCGAGACGGTGTCGCGGTTGATACCGGCCCGCTTCAGCGCCTCGGTGTTGGCGCAGGAGACGAGAGGGAATGTGCCGCGCCAGTAACCCCAGATCGAGCGGATATAAACCGGATTATCCGGAGCCGCCGCGTCGAGCTCCTGTCGCGTTGGCCAGCGCATCTCGGTCAGAGTATCGGGGACGCCGACATAGAACGGCGGATCGCCGATCGGCATGGTGACAATCCACTCGCCGGGCTTTTTGCCGCGCGCGAGTTCGGCGATCCGGTCCTGGATGTCGCCGATCGAACGCACCTTACCGAGTGCCGGAAAGACACCGCGTAGTCCCTCGCGGTCCATGTGGGCGTGGCCGTCGATCAGTCCTGGCATGATGGCTCTGCCATTCATGTCGAGCACTAGCGTGTCCGGCCCGGTGTGTTTCGTCATTTCGGCGTCGCTGCCGACAGCAAGTATTTTTCCGGAGCCGATGGCGAGGGCTTGCGCGATCGAGTCGCGCGCGTCGATCGTTATGATGCGCGCGTTATGAAGTACAACTTCGGCGCGCGTTGTCGCTACAGCTCCGGGCATGGTGCCTCCGATTTCTGCATAGGCGCGCTATCCCAATGCTGGCTGGAATGGAACTCTGTTTTGGCCCAGGGGTTGCTTTGATCGACAAGGATACGATTCGTTATGCTCTCCGATAGAGGCCGACAGTATGCAGCAAGCGATGATGATAATGAATGTGATCCGCCGTGCTGTGCTTGCGGCTGCGGTGGCTACCTGCGCCACGGTTGATGCCAACGCTCAGAAATTTCCGACGAGTACAGTTCGCATTGTCGCGCCGTACGTGGCGGGCGGCGCGGTCGATATCGCTGCCAGGGCGCTGGCTGATCTGTTGGCCGATCGCTGGCGCTCGGCGGTCGTTGTCGAGAACCGGACAGGCGCTGCCACCGTGATTGGAACGAATTCGGTGGCGACGGCGACCGCGGATGGTCACACCCTGCTGCTAACGGCAACGCCGTTTCTGGTGAATCCGACGTTCCAGCCCAATCTGCCCTACGACTCGATCCGTGATTTCGCAGGCATCAGCATGGTGGTCGAGCAGCCGGTTGCGCTGGTCGCGCATCCATCCGTGGTGGGGAATACGCTGCCGGAGGTTGTGGCCCATGCAAAGAAGAACGATTTAACACTGGCTTACGGTTCGTCGGGCATCGGCGGAATATCTCATCTGCTCGGAGAGATGTTTGCCCGAACCGCCGGCATCAAGCTTCAGCACATTCCCTACCGAGGCAGCGCCGGAGCAACCGTCGATGTGTTGTCAGGAAATATTCCGCTGGTGTTCGATTCCGGCTTCTCCGCCAAAAGCCAGGTGGATGCCGGAAAGCTCAAGGTTCTGGCGATATCCAGCCGCGTCAGGTCGGCGGATCTGCCGAACGTCCCGACCTTTGCGGAGTCCTATCCGGGCTTCGAGTCGAGCAGTGTGCAGATGCTGCTGGCCCCGGGCCGGACGCCAAAGCCGATCGTCAGCCAGCTTTCAGCGGACGTGCAGAGCGTCGTGAAATCGGATGCCTATGCGGCTCGTGTCAGACAAGCGGCTCTGAATCCCCAAGCCTCGACCAGCGATGAACTCGATGCGTTCATTCGGTCGGAGATCGAAAAATGGGGCAAGATCATCCGCGAGGCCAACATCCAGCCGCAACGGTAGCGGCCACGCGATGGCGTCTATTCGACGGTCACGCCGCTCGACTTGATCGGCACCGCCCAACGCTCGATCTCACTGGCGATGTACCTGCCGAGATACTCCGGCGAGCGCTGGTCCTTGGGCGTCACGGTCACGCCAATGCTCTTGAATCGTTCGATCACCGCGGGCGCGTCGATCGCGTCGCTCGACGCTTGTGCGAGCCGCCGCACGATCGCTTCGGGCGTGCCTTTGGGAACGGCGAGCGCGTTCCAGGAGCCGCAGTCGAGTCCGTTGATGCCAAGCTCCTTCGCGGTGGGAAGATTTTCGAGGCCCGGCGCACGCTCGGCGCCCAGTGTCGCGATGGCCTTGACGTTGCCGCCCTGGATCTGCGGCAGCGCGCTTGCGACCTGTTCGGCGATGAAGTCGATCCGTCCGCCGATCAAATCTCCCATTGCGAGGCTCGCGCCACGATAGGGCACATGGGTGATCTTGGTCCCCATCGCGAGGTCGAGAAGGATGGCGCAAACATGAGTGCCGGAGCCCGCGCCGGCCGAGCCGTACGACATCTTGCCGTGATTGGCTTTGGCATAGGCGATGAACTCGGTGAGGTTGCTGGCCTGGAAATCCTTGTTGACGATCAGCACCCGGCCGGTGTCCGAAAACAGCGCGACCGGTTCGAGGTCAGTGGAGGCGTTGTAGAGCGGCCGCTTGTAGAGCGTCTGGTTGAGCGCGAGCACGCCGGCGCTGGCAATCAGGATCGTGTAGCCGTCGGGCGCCGACTTCACCACCCGCGCAGTGCCGGTCATGCCTCCAGCGCCGCCAGGATTCTCCACGACGATCTGCTGCCCGAGCAACTCGGCCATCTGTTGCGCGAGAATCCGGCCGACGATATCGACCGGTCCGCCGGCGGCGAACGGGACGATGGCGGTAATCGGTCGGTTCGGCCAGCTTTGCGCATTGGTTGGCACGGCGAACAATATCAGGAGCGCAGCCAAACCGAGCAGCTTGAAGGAATGGAGCATGATTGTTGATTCCTGTTCGGTCTGGGTTCCGATGCTGTGCGCTAGCGGATTGGCGTTTCCGTTTCGAACCCGCGGTCGAACAGCGCCTGCAATCCCACTCGATAGTCCGGATAGCGCAGCGTCACGCCGAGCGCGTTCTTGAGCCGATCGTTTCGCACTTTTGAGCATGTTTCGTAGAAGCTCATGAGAAACGGCGACAGCGTTCGCGTTGCCTCGTCGAGCGCAAGGAGCGGCGGCGGCGCGATGCCGAGTAGGTTTGCTGCGAACTCGATCTGATTGCCCGGCGGGGCGGGCGAACCGTCGGTGACGTTGACGGCGCCGTCGAAGCGGCGCGCGAACGCGGCGTCGATCGCCTGGGCGATGTCGGCGACGTGGATGCGGTTTGAAACGTGGCCCGGCTTGTCGATGCGGTGAGCGCGGCCGGCCCTAAGCCGTAAGAACGCATTCTGCCCGGGCCCGTAGATGCCGCCGAGCCGAAGGATCGCGACCGGTGTGCCGCGCTGCCGGCCGAGCGCCTGCCATGCCAGTTCCGCGTCAACCCGCGCTGCGCCGCGCGTGTGCGGCGGAATGGTCGGCGTGGTCTCGTCGACCCAGGCGCCGCCGTGGTCGCCGTACACGCCCGTCGTCGACAGATAGACGATCGATTGCAGGTTTGGCGCCGCCGCAATGTCGTCGGCGAGCGCCGCGAGGATCGGATCGCCGGACTCGACGGGCGCCGCCGAGATCAGCAGATGCGTTGCCTCGGCCACGGCGTTGCGCAGTTCCGGCGATGGATGGATGCCGTCGAAGGTCAGCATTTGTATGCCGGCAAACGTTTTCTCCGGCGAGCGCGATGTAGCGATCACCCGGCCGAAGCGCGATCCATATTCCGCCGCATGAAACCGTGCGCAATAGCCGAGCCCGAGACAAATCAGCGTCGTCATCGGGCCCCGTTCAAATCCGCTCGATGCCGGCGTCGGCGATCACCTTGGTCCAGCGTGCGATATCCTTGGCGATCAGCGCCTTGAAATCATCGGGCGTGCCGCCCTTGGGCTCGCTGCCGAGCGCATGAATTTTCTCCACCGTGGCGGGCTCGGCGATCAGCCCGTTCATTTCGCGGTTGAGCCGGGTCGCGATGTCCTGCGGCAGTTTTGCCGGGCCGACTAAGCCCATCCAGGACGTGACGGAGAACCCGTGAAATCCCGCGTCGGCGATGGTGCCGACGTTCGGCAGCAGTTTGTAGCGTGTGCCGCCGGTGGTGCCGATGGCGTGCAACGCGCCGGATTTGATCTGGCCGATCAGCGCGACCGGAGGATCGACCAGGAAGTCGAGACGCTTGCCGAGCACTTCCGTCAGCGCCTGGTTGCCGCCGCGGAACGGCACCACGGTTATCTTGATTCCGGCGAGCCGCGAAAAATATTCGAGCATCAGGTGCTGCGGTGTGCCCGCGCCCGGCACGCCGCCGAGGATCGGCTCCGCGCGCGTCTTCGCGGCCTTGATGAGATCGGGGATGCTGCGGATCGTGTGGTCGGGATAGGTCACCATCACGAAGGGAAATTCGATCGCCTGCCCGATGATCGTGAAGTCGTCGACCGAATGGTACGGCAGCGACTTGTACGTCGCGGCGGTCACCGCGTGTCCGCTCGGAATCCATCCCAGCGAATAGCCGTCCGGCGTGGCCCGCGCCATCTGCGCCGCCGCGAGCGTGGCGGCCGCGCCGGGCTTCGGCTCGACGACGATCTGCTGGCCGAGCCGCCGCGACAGGCCGTCGGCGATGACGCGGGCGCGGCGGCCAGACTTGCGAGCATTGTGCGGCGCGTGAGTGCGGCCATGACGGTCCCCCCTGCGAATGCCGTTTGTTGTTGACGGGAGCGTAGCACGGTCATCGCCGAAATCACGCCCCCGCGGCGGCCCACTCCTCGGCGACGGTGGGATCGGATTCGCCGGCGTGCGACGGGGCGAGCGCCGCAAGCCGAGCGGGATCGAGCTGTCCGAGCGCCCACACGGCGGCGCCGCGGACCAGCGGCGATGCATCGGTAAGGCATCGTTCGGTGTGCGTCGCGAGCGCGGCGTCGCCCGAGTTGCCGGCAGCGATCAGCGCATTGCGGATGAAGCGGTCGCGGCCGCTGCGCTTCAGGGCGGTCTTGGCGAACATCTTGCGGAATGTCGCGTCGTCGAGTTGCAGCAGATCGGCGAGCGCGGGTGATCGGGCGGCCTCGCGCGCCGCGAGTTTGGCCTCACGGCCCTGCTGCGCGAATTTGTTCCAGGGGCAGACCGCCAGACAATCGTCGCAGCCGTAGATGCGGTTGCCGATCAGCGGGCGCAGTTCGCGCGGGATCGGCCCTTTGTGCTCGATCGTGAGGTAGGAAATGCAGCGCCTCGCATCCAGACGATAGGGCGCGGGAAATGCCGCCGTCGGGCAGATGTCGAGGCAGGCGCTGCAAGTGCCGCAGTGGTCGATCTCTGCGCCGTCCGGCGGCAATTCAAGCGTGGTGAAGATCGCGCCGAGGAACAGCCACGACCCGAAGTCGCGCGACACCAGGTTCGTGTGCTTGCCCTGCCAGCCGATGCCGGCGGCGGCGGCGAGCGGCTTCTCCATCACCGCGGCGGTATCGACGAACACCTTCACGTCGCCGCCGGCCTGCGCGATCAGCCAGCGCGCCAGGTCCTTCAGCTTCGGCTTGATGATCTCGTGATAGTCCTCGCCCTTGGCGTAGACCGAGATCGCGCCATGCTCGCGGTGTTGAAGGATCGCCAGTGGATCGTGGTCGGGGCCGTAGTTCAGGCCGAGCATGATCACCGAGCGGACCTCGGGCCAAAGATCGCGCGGATCGCCGCGGCGCCCTGCAGTCGTTTCCATCCAGATCATGTTGCCGTGCGCGCCTTCGGCGAGGAATTGCTGCAGACGTTGCTTGGTTAGCGGTGCGGCGTCCGGCCGGGCGATGCCGGCGACGTCGAAGCCGCGCGCCCGCGCTGCCTCGATCAGGGCGGCCTTGAGGCCCGCAGGATCGCTCAGAAGTCGAGATCGGTGTAGTTCGGGGCCGGGGCCAGACCCTGCCACGTCTCGGCCAGGATCGCGCGAAACGACGGGCGCGACTTCACACGCGCGTACCAGTTCTTCGACGCCTCGTCTTCGGTCCATGGCACGTCGCCCAGATAGTCCACCGCCGACAGGTGCGCCGCTGCGGCGAGATCGGCCAGCGTCATCTGATCGCCAGCCAGCCAGTCGCGGGTCCGCACCAGCCATCCGATATAAGAGATATGATAGCGGACATTGATCCGCGCCGCACGGATGGCGTCGGTGTCGGGCGGGCCGCCGCCCTGTTCGATGCGCATTAGACGCTTGTAGAAGCGTTCCAGCACCAGCGGGCCCGAAACTTCGGTGAAGAACTTCTCGTTGAACCAGGCGGTGAGCCGCCGGACCTCGACCCGCCGGCCGACCTCGGCCGGGAGCAACTGGCGCTCGCCCATCGCCGAGCCGGCGGTTTCGTCGAGGAACTCGGAAATGATGGCGGCGCCGGGAACCGGCGGATAGCCCTCTGCCACCAGCACCGGCGTGGTGGCGGCGGGATTGAGCATCAGGAACTCTTCGCGGCGCTCCCACACCCGCTCCTCGATCGTGCGGTGCTCAAGCCCATGCTCGGCGAGCACCAGCCGGATGAAGCGCGAATGGGGGCAGAACGGATGATGGAAGAGTGTCAGCATGGAGCCCAGGTTGGAGACAGCGACCGCGTGCCGACGGGGCGGGGAATCAGCCGCGCAGACTAACAGGGCACGGAAAAATGCCCAACCGATGATTGGTCCACGAGGGTATTCGGTCGTGTTCGGGGCCGCAGTGGGCGGCGGGCATCCTGTTGAGCATCGTGCCATTGCCATTGCCCGGGCGGAGCGGTTGCGCGAGAAAGCCAGATCGAAGCCGGTGGGGCGGCGCCGGGTTATCCGCGGAGCATTTCATGACGTTGGACATTATCAAGGCGATCCTGCTCGGCATCGTCGAAGGGCTGACCGAGTTCGTGCCGGTGTCCTCCACCGGTCATCTGCTGCTGGTGCAGCGATTCTTCGGTTTCGCCGACGAGGATTTCGGCAAGACCTTTGCGGTGCTGATCCAGTTCGGTGCGATCCTCGCGCTCTTGTCTATTTATTTCGTGCGGCTGTGGAAGCTCGCACTCGGGTTTTTTTCCGATCCGGCGGCGCGGCGCTTCGTCCTCAGCGTTCTGCTGGCGTTCCTGCCGGCGGCGGTGGTCGGCGCGATCGCGCACGATTGCATCAAAAGCGTCTTGTTCAACGAATGGCTGATCTGCTTCACGCTGATCGCCGGCGGCGCGGTGCTGTTGTGGATCGACATGCTCGATCTCAAGCCGCGCTATGACGACGCGCAGAAATTCACGCTGCCGATGTATTTCATGATCGGCCTCGTGCAGTGCATTTCCATGATCCCCGGTGTGTCGCGCTCGGGCGCAACCATCGTCGGCGCCATGCTGCTCGGCGCCGACCGGCGTTCGGCCGCCGAATTTTCGTTCTGGCTGGCCATGCCGACGATGGCGGGTGCTTTCGCCTACGATCTCTACAAGTCCCACGGCCAGATGAGCTCGGGCAATTCGATCCTCATCGCGGTGGGCTTCGCGGTGTCGTTCGTCTCCGCCTGGATCGTGGTCAAGATGTTCCTCGGCTACGTGCAACGCCACGGCTTCGCGCTGTTCGCGTGGTGGCGCGTGCTGGTCGGCTCGCTCGGGCTGGTCGCGCTGGTGCTGGGTAGGTAAACGGGCGTTCGACGCGCGAAGGCGTTACGCGAACCGTCCGCTCTTGAACTGGCCGGTCTTGCGGAAGCGCCAGAGATAGGACGGCACGATCACCGCCATCGAGCTTGGCGTGATGCCGAGCGCCTGGAGCGTGCGGCCATCCTGCTGCGCGGCCTCCGACACCACGTTGTCCGCCTTCAGCAATTCGACCTGATCGGGCGTCAGCAGGGGCTTCGGCAGGTACTGCAGGAAGGTCGCGTTCAGCTTGGCGAGTGCGAACGGCACCGGGATCAGCAGGCGGCGGCGCTCGGTGACTTCGAGCACGTATTCCATCAACTGCTTGAAGGTGCGGACCTCCGGCCCGCCGAGTTCGTAGGTGGCGCCGGCCCTGGCGTCGCCGTCGACTGCGCGGGCAATCGCCTCGGCCACATCGCCGACGAACACCGGCTGGAACTTGGTTTCGCCGCCGCCGACCAGCGGCAGCGCTGGCAGGATTCGCGCCATCGCGGCGAATTTGTTGAAAAAGTCGTCCTCTGGACCGAACATCAGCGACGGTCGCATCACCACCGCGTGCGGTTGCGCGGCCAGCACGGCCTTCTCGCCCTCCGCCTTGGCGCGGGCATAGGCTGCCGGCGAGTTCTCGTCGGCGCCGATCGCCGAAATCTGGATCATCCGCGCGCCGTGGTTGGCGGCGGCAAGCGCCACCTGCTCGGCGCCGAACGCCTGCACGGTGTCGAATCGCTGCCGCCCGCGCTCGTACAGGATGCCGACGAGGTTGATGACGATGTCGGCATCTCGCACCGCGGCTTCGACCGAGCCGGCGTGGCGCACATTGGCCTGCACCGCATGGATCTGGCCGACCCGGCCGAGCGGCTGAAGGTGGCCTGTGAGGTCCGGCCGGCGAACCGCGACGCGGATACGGTAGTGGCGTTTGGCCAGCGCCCGGACCAGATGACGGCCGAGAAACCCCGATCCACCGAAGATCGTGATCAGCGTGTCGTTACGGGCCTGGAGGGTCATGACATGCGCTCGTGGAAAAATGCGCTTTGGCGGGTGCCGGCCCCTGCCGAATACAGCAAGGGTTTGGGGCCGTCCAGCGCCGAAATACGCTTCGATTGACAAGGCGAAAGCTGGGACATTATGTGGGCCTTGGCCTGGACACATGGCCAGCTCCCCGTGCCCGGGTGGCGGAATTGGTAGACGCACTAGTTTCAGGTACTAGCGCCGCGAGGCGTAGGGGTTCGAGTCCCTTTCCGGGCACCACCACACCGAAGCGCCGCTTTCAGTAGCCGCGCGGTGTCCCTGGGCCGCCGGGCTTTTCCATCATGTCCCGGCGATTGGTTTCCATGCGCTGGGTGCGCTCGCTCTCGATACGCACCACGCAATCCTTGAACTCGTCGGTGGTGGGTTTGTAGCCGCGCGCCTCGCAGCGCTCTTCATTGCGCTTGGCCTGCTGCTCCGGGCTGGTGGTGATGCAGCCGGTCGCCAGCTCGCCGATGAGCAACAACAGGATGGCGCGACAAAGGTGGTTCATGAGCGGGAATGTGCCTCGTTGCCGGTGGCGCGGATAGGCCGGAATTACGCTGATTTTCGGGCACTTGGGAAGGCCCGGCGGTGGACCGACTTCCGGCGCAATGCTACATCGAAGGACGGAGCGGAGATCGGAGACGCGCATGCGCGAGGACGTCATCGGTCGGGCCAATGTCGAGGATACTCCTGAGCTCGACCGCTATTACCAGGAGCTTGGCCGGCAGGAGAGCTACGCGCTCTGGACGGTCGCCAATTCGATTGAGCCGTGGCACCCGATGCCCGCCTCGCTGCCGCAAATATGGAGCTACAAGGCGATGCGGCCGCTGGTGCTACAGGCGCTCGATCTGGTCAGCCCCGAGAAGGCCGGCCGCCGCGTCATCGCCCTGGAGAACCCTGGCCGCAAGGGAACCTCGGCCTGCGTCGGCTGGCTGTACAGCGGATTGCAGGTGATGAAGCCCGGCGAATCGGCCTCGGCGCACAGTCACGCGTCATCGGCGCTACGCTTCATCATCGAAGGCCGCGGCGCCTACACGGTGGTCGACGGCCACAAGATGAATCTCGGCGCTGGCGATTTCGTCATCACGCCGAATGGTTCGTGGCACGACCACGGCGTCGAAGCCGATGGCGACACCACGATCTGGCAGGACGGCCTCGACATGCTGCTGGTCAATCAGCTCGACGCCAATTTCTATGCGGTGCACCCCGAAGGCACGCAGAAATCGAACTATCCGCTCAACGACACTGCGCAGATTTACGGCGGTGCGGGGCTCATGCCGTCCGGGGGCGAGGCGTGGAGCAAGCCGTATTCGCCGCTTCTGAAATACGAGTGGGGCCGCACCTACGAGACGCTGGAGAAGGCCGCCGCAGCGACCGACGGTTCGCCCTACGACGGCATCATGATGCAATACGTCAATCCGGCGACCGGCGGTCCGGTGATGAAGACGCTCGGCGCGCACATCCAGTTGCTGCGCGGTGGCGAGCGGACCAAGGCGCACCGCCACACCGGTTCGGTGGTCTACACCTGCGCCAAGGGCAGCGGCAGCTCGATCATAGCCGGCAAGCGCTACGACTGGAGCAAAGACGATATCTTCGTAGTGCCGTCGTGGGCGTGGCATGAGCACGCCAACGGCTCGGAGCGCGATGACGCGGTGTTGTTCTCGTTCAGCGATCTGCCGTCGATGGCGGCGCTCGGCCTCTATCGCGAAGAGGTGCTCACCGACAACGGCGGACACCAGAAGGCGGCACACTGAAAATGACCATCCGTCAGCACCGTGGCGATCTTCCCGATTTGTCACGCTACACCGGCGGCGCGGTTGCCGTCGATACCGAGGCGATGGGTCTCGACGCGCGGCGTGACCGGCTTTGCGTCGTCCAGCTTTCGCCAGGCGACGGCACAGCCGACGTGGTGCAGATTCCGGCCAGCAATATCTCCGCGCCCAATCTCAAGAAGCTGATGAGCGATACCAAGGTCCTCAAGATCTTCCATTTCGCCCGCTTCGATCTCGGCATGATCTTCAACACGCTCGGCGTGATGCCGCTGCCGGTCTACTGCACGCGGACCGCCTCGCGGCTCGCCCGCACCTACACCGACCGGCACGGCCTCAAGGACCTCTCCCGCGAACTTCTGGGCATCGACATGTCGAAGCAGCAGCAGTCCTCGGACTGGGGCGCCGAGACGCTCAGCGAGGCCCAGTTGGCCTATGCGGCGTCGGACGTGCTCCATCTGCACGCCCTGAAGGACAAGCTCGACGTGATGCTGGCCCGCGAGGGGCGTACCGAGCTGGCGGCGTCTTGCTTCCGGTTTCTGCCGGATCGGGCTCGGCTCGACCTGGCCGGCTGGCCGGCCGAGGACATTTTGGCCCATTCGTGACCGGATTGGCCCCGACCGGGCCATATTCTCAGCGGATTTTTAATCCGTTGAACCATGATATGTACGTCATAAGTAGCGATTCTCGGCGTTTTCGGACATTCCACGGCGCGAGGGCGACAGCCTGTCCACGACCTCAACGTTCGGCAACCACAGCGGCTTCGCGATCAGCGATCGCGGCGATCAAACGCGCGCGTTTGCCGTGGCCGCGCGGCACAGCCGGCGGGTGCGGCTGCTGCGTTGGGCGCTGCCGCTGGCGATCACGCTGATTCTCGGCAGCACCATGCTGGTGAGCTGGCTCGATCCGCTGAAGGTGCTGGTGCGGCTGCCGATCGACAGCGGCAAGCTCGTGGTCTCGGGAACCCGGATCACCATGCAGTCGCCGAAGCTGAGCGGCTATACGCGCGACCAGCGCTGGTACGAACTGAATGCCAAAGGCGCCACGCAGGACGTCACCAAGCCCGACCTGATCGATCTGGACGAGGTCCGTGCCAAGATCGAGACGGTGGACAAGAGCACGACGTTTTTGTCGTCGAAGAACGGCCTGTACAATCGCAAGAGCAGTATTCTGACGTTGAACAATGACGTGATCGTCAAGTCGACGTCGGGCTACGAGATTCACCTCTCCGAAGCCGTTGTCGATACCACCAAGGGCGAGGTGGTTTCCAACAAGACGGTGGCGGTGTTCACCCAGGACGCAACGCTCAACGCCGACCGTCTTGAGATCGAGAATTCCGGAGACGTCGTGAACTTCATCGGCAACGTGGTGATGAACCTCGACAACGTCGGCAAGGCGGGACAGCCCACGGCGGCGAAGCGATGAACACGAGATGGATTTCGATGGCGATGGCGATGGTGGCCGGTTGCCTTGCTGCCGCGCCGGGAACCGCGGTGGCGCAGGGTCGCACCGCAAACACCAACAGCGCCGATAGCGGCAGCAGCGTGCCGAACGCGCTGCAGGGGTTCCAGCAGAACCGCGGTCAGCCGGTGCAGATCGAGGCGGCGCGGCTTGAGGTGCGCGACAAGCAGAAGGTTGCGACCTTTTCCGGCAACGTCAAAGTAGTGCAGGGCGACACCACCATGCGCAGCAAGACGCTGGTGGTGTTCTACGAGCAGAAGTCCGAAGACGGCGGCGCGCCGGCGATGAAGGCGGCGACGCCCGGTCCGGGCGGCGCTTCGCAGATCAGCCGGCTCGAGGCCAAGGGCAATGTGATCGTCACCCAGAAGGACCAGACCGCCACCGGCGACACCGGCCTGTTCGACATGAAGGCCAACACGGTGACATTGTTGAGCAATGTCGTGGTCAGCCAGGGACAGAACGTGCTGCGCGGCGAGCGTTTGGTGGTCGATCTGACCACCGGTGTATCGCGCGTCGATACCGGCAGTTCGAGCGGGCCGGTGCGCATGCTGATCCAGCAGGGCGGCGCGTCGCAGCCGCCGGCAAGCGCCGGGTCCGCACCGCCGGCATTGCCGAAGTCCGGCTCGCAGCGTTCCGTGTACTGAGTGGGCAACGGGGGCGCGCCGTTGGAGCCTGCGGCCAAGCGACGATCACAACAACGACGCTGGGCGGCCTCGATGCTTGACGACGTTCTGTCGCTGTTCCGGCGCAGCCCCTCTCCGGTGCGCCGGCGCCGGCCGGCGGCGCCGGTGGCGGCCGTGGCTGACAACCGCTGGCGGATCAATCTGGCATCGCTCGGCGGGATGATCGGTTTTGGCCGCCCCGACCGCATCCCGCGCACGGGACCGGCGATGCAGCCGCGCCGCCAGCACCAGGAGCCCGATGACTGGGAGCCGGCGCCGTCCCATGCGCAGCATCCGGGCGCCTACGAGACGTCGCGGCCCGATGACAACGCCGATTGGCAGGCGGCGCAGTACGCCCAGCATGCCGAGCCGCGCGCGCCGCAGCGTGCGCGCCAAGGCGACGGCCGGTCGGCGTACCAAACGCGCCAGGAGCCCGAGGCCGAGGTGCGGAACTACCTCGCCGCCCACGCGGTCGAAAAGACCTTCGGCGACCGCAAGGTGGTGAAAGGCGCCAGCCTCTACGTTCGGCGCGGCGAGGCGGTCGGGCTGCTCGGCCCGAACGGCGCCGGCAAGACCACGATCTTCTACATGGTCACCGGCCTGATCTCGGCCGACAAAGGCCATGTCGAACTCGACGGCCACGATGTCACGACCCTGCCGATGTACCAGCGTGCGCGGCTCGGCATCGGCTATCTGCCCCAGGAGGCGTCGATCTTTCGCGGCCTCACCGTGGAGGAAAACATCCGCGCGGTGCTGGAGGTGGTCGAGCCGAACCGCAAGCGCCGGGACCGCGATCTCGACGCGCTGCTGGAGGAGTTCAACATAACCAAGCTGCGCAAATCGCCGGCGATCGCACTCTCCGGCGGCGAGCGCCGCCGTTGCGAGATTGCGCGCGCGCTGGCGTCGCGCCCGAACTACATGCTGCTCGACGAGCCGTTCGCCGGCATCGACCCGATTGCCGTCGGCGACATTCAGCAACTGGTGCGCCATCTGACCAACCGCGGCATCGGCGTGCTGATCACCGATCACAATGTTCGCGAGACGCTGGGCCTCACCGATCGCGCCTACATCATCTATTCGGGCGAAGTGCTGATGGAGGGCCGTACCGACGATATCGTCAACAATCCGGAGGTGCGGCGGCTCTACCTGGGTCAGGAATTCAAGCTCTGAGCGATGAGGCGCTGTCGTGCGGCTGCTCAAATTAAATGCACAAGTCCTTCAAGGGCCATTTTCCCCTCATGAGACTTTTCCGAAAAACGTTTTAAAATCAACGGATTAGAGACTTATGCCGCAATGCGGTATACAACGGCGATATAATTAGATAAGCAAGAACCGGACCAACCAAGGCGGCCGGATGGCACTGACTCAACGATTGCAAATGCGCCAAAGCCAGGCGCTCGTGATGACGCCGCAGCTGATGCAAGCCATCAAGCTGCTGCAGCTCTCGAACCTGGATCTGGCCGCATACGTCGAGGGGGAACTCGAAAAGAATCCTCTGCTTGAACGCGCCGCTGAGGGCGAGCCGGGCGTGATCGACGGAGCGGCGGAACCTGTTGTGCAGGAGTTCGGAAGCGACCGCGACGTATCGGCTCAGGATGTCACCGGCGAAGGCGTCGCCATCGACCGCATCGACGAAAGCCTCGAGACCAGCCGCAGCGCCATCGAGGAGCGGCTCGGCACCGATCTCGAAAACGAGTTCCCCGACGCCGCCGGCCAAGCCGCGCGTGCCAGCGCGGAAGGCCCTTCGGCGCCGTCCGACTGGTCCAGCGTCGGCAACGGCGGCCGTGAAAGCGGTGACTACAATCTGGAAGCCTTCGTGACCGCCACGCCGACCTTGGCCGACCATCTGGCGGAGCAATTGTCGCTGGCGATTGCCGACCCGGTCCGGCGCATGATCGGCCAGTACCTGATCGATATGGTCGACGAAGCCGGCTACCTGATCGGCGATCTGGCGGGGGTGGCCGAGAAGCTCGGCGCGCCCCAAGCCGAGGTGGAGGCGGTGCTTGGCATCGTGCAAGGCTTCGATCCGCCGGGCGTGTGCGCGCGCAATCTGACCGAATGCCTGGCGATCCAGCTCAAGGAGCGTAACCGCTTCGATCCAGCGATGGCGGCCTTGGTCGGACGTCTCGATCTGCTCGCCAAGCGCGATCTCGCGGGCCTGCGCCGCGTCTGTGGCGTCGGCGACGAAGACCTCGCCGAGATGATCACCGAGATCCGCAACCTCAATCCGAAGCCCGGCCTCGCGTTCGGCTCGACCACGGTGCAGCCTATCGTGCCGGACGTTTACGTGCGCCCCGGTCCGGATGGCGGCTTCATCGTCGAACTAAACTCCGACACGCTGCCGAAAATCCTGGTCAATCAGCGCTATCACGCCGAGCTTTCAAAGAACGCCCGCGCCGACAGCGCCAAGAGCTATCTCGCGGAAAATCTCCAGTCGGCGACGTGGCTGATGCGCGCGCTCGATCAGCGCGCCAAGACCATCCTCAAGGTCGCCATGGAAATCGTCAAACAGCAGGACGGTTTCTTTGTGCATGGCGTGCAGCATCTTCGCCCGCTCAACCTGAAGACCATCGCCGACGCGATCAGCATGCACGAATCGACGGTGTCGCGCGTCACAGCCAACAAATATGTCGCGACCAATCGCGGCATCTTCGAATTGAAATACTTCTTTACATCGTCGATCGCGTCCTCCGACGGCGGCGACGCGCATTCGGCGGAGGCGGTGCGGGATCGCATCAAGCATCTGATCGAAGCCGAGAGCGCCAGCGATGTGCTGTCGGACGACACCATCGTCGAACGGCTGCGCGAGTGCGGCATCGACATCGCACGGCGCACTGTGGCGAAATACCGCGAGGCCATGCGTATCCCGTCATCGGTGCAGCGCAGGCGCGACAAACTCGCGATGGCCCAGTAAGAACCTCCGCGGCCGATTGACAATTTCACCGGATTGACATGCGATGGCTCGGTTCATAGCTGAATCAAGCGCGCCGTACGTGGCGTCGTCGCCACCGCGGTGCGGGAATGCAACCGGAGGCCAATCCATGCCATTTCGCGTATCCGGCAAAAACCTCGAAGTCGGCGAAGCGCTCCGTGAGCGCATCAGCGGACGCGTTCTCGACGCCGTCGAAAAATATATCCATGGCGGTTATTCCGGCCACGCCACGGTGGCGAAAGAGGCGTTCGGATTTCACACCGAATGCGTCGTCCATCTCGATTCAGGCATCGTGATGAGCGCGGATTCGATGGACGCCGATGCTTATGTCAGCGCCGATCAGGCGTCGGACAAACTGGAGAAGCAGCTTCGCCCTTATCATCGGCGGCTGAAGGACTATCATGGGCGCGGCCCCGATGCGGTCCCGGCGGAAGATGTTCCGGCCGACGACGCGCCCGCCCGTCCGCCGCGCTGAGCGGTTGCAGGTCCGGGTGGGCCCCATTGACGGGCCGGGTGACGGTTCCTATAAACCGCCGCCTCCCAGACCTGTCATTTTAGTCGCCACCGGACGGTTCCATGCCGACCCCCGACCTTGCCTCGCCGAACGCGATTATTCCCGCCTTGAGGGTCAACGGGAAGAAGCAGGCGTTGCAGGAGATCGCGGCCAAGGCGGCCGTGCTGACGGGGCAAAGCGACAAGGCGATTCTCGAAATTCTGTTGCAACGTGAAAAGCTCGGCTCCACCGGCGTGGGCAACGGCGTCGCCATTCCGCACGGCAAGCTCGCCAAACTCGGCAGCGTGTTCGGCCTGTTTGCGCGGCTGGAGCGCCCGGTCGATTTCGAGGCGCTCGACGGCCAGCCGGTCGACCTGATTTTCCTGCTGCTCGCGCCCGAAGGCGCCGGCGCCGACCATCTCAAGGCGCTGGCGCGCGTTGCGCGCCTGCTCCGCGATCCTGAGGTAGCGCACAAGCTGCGCAACTCGCACGACGCCGACGCGCTTTACGCCGTCCTGGCGATGCCGTCCGCCAGCGCCGCCTGATCGCGCTTTAGCGGATTGTTAACGCCGCCATGAAATTTTTAGCGGGATGTTGTCCCGTAGGCGTGTGTTGCAGTCGTTGGCTGTGTCGTCCGTCGCCACGTTGGCGCCGTCGCGGGTTCTTTCCGACACGGACGCGCGGGCTACCCCGGCATCCAGCCGCGCCCAGATCATTGATGCCGACTTCGACGTGACGCCTTATCTGGCGCGGCTCAAGAGCGCCGGCGTCAAGACCGTCGGCCGGTACTATGACCGCGGCTACAGCAGCGGCATCGGCGAGTCCTGCTATCACCATCCGAGCAAGACGTTGACCAAGGCCGAGCTTGCCGCGATCGAGCACGCCGGCATGTCGGTCTATGTGGTGTTCCAGCATTGCGGCGCGCAGTGCCTGAATTTCGATTCGGAGAACAAAGCGACCGCCGACAAGGGCCGCAAGGATGCCGAAGCCGCGGCTGAGTTGGCGCGCGCGCTGCACCAACCCGCCAACACGCCGGTCTACTTTGCCATCGATTTCGATCCGTATCCGGGAAGCTGTGCACTTCCGGCCGCCCGGATATGGCCCAGCATCGATGCGTACTTCGCTCAAATCAATGAGGTGTTCGCGCAGACGCGCTGGAAGGTCGGGGTGTACGGCGCCGGGTCCACACTGCAGCGCATGAAGGCGAGCGGCAAGGCCAAGTATTTCTGGCTGTCGACGTCGCTCTGCCACAGCGGCAGCCGCGAGTTCTTCAACTCCGGCCAATGGCACGTGTTTCAGAATCTCACCGAGATCAAACGCAGCTACGCGCCGAATACAATCGACACCAACGTCGCCAATCCATCGTCGCCCTATTTCGGACAATGGACAACGCGCGGCCCCGCGCCGGCGCATGACGCCATCGCGGAGATCGATATCCTGGCTTGCCGCGCTTTCATCAAGAGCGGCTGCACGATGATCCCGGCGGTCGCCGGAAAGAAGCCGAAAATTCCGTCGCGCACCAGCATCTACAACGCGACCTGCCGCGTCCTGACGCGGGCGGATGACGGTTACCTCGGCGTCAGCATGACCGAGGACGACATCGTGGATGGCTACGTCCACAAGTCGGACGTCGTCACGGGCGGGTTGCTGCGAAATATGCCGGTATTCAATTCGGCCAGGACTTGCGCCGCTCCGATGCCGCTCGCATCCAGGCCGGAGGTCCGGCAGGATGCGGCGGAGGCGATGGCTCGCGTCAGTGTACGCTGACGGTTTCCAACTCGTGCGTCATCGCGTTGGCGATGGCGGCTTCACGGCTGTCGGTCACCAGGATCGGGGTGCCGTCGGCCGCATGCAGCGCAAACAGGTGCATGCCAGGCTCAAGCTCCGGCGCCTGCGGGTAAAGCTTGTGTACGTCCTCCGAACGGATCGGCTTGACGTAGGCAACCTTGCCGCCGCCGAGAATGGCGAAGGACCGCTAGCTCATCATCACTTCGTTTGTGTCGCTTCCGATTCTCTCACTCATGGTCCTCGACTCCTTTCAGGGTTATCGGTCGAGTCCGAACTCCAGTTTCGATAAGTGCGTTCTGGTCATTCCTGTTCCGCGATCAGGATCGTCCTGACGAAGCGCGCGGGCTCCGGTCGAGCCAGATCTATTGTGAGCAGCCCGTTTTTCAAGTCGGCCTTCTGCACCTCCATGCCGTCCGCCAGCACGAAGGTTCGCTGGAACTGGCGGGCGGCGATGCCGCGATGCAGGTACTGCCGGCTCTTGTCGTCCTGCTGGCGTCCCCGAATGACGCGCTCCTTCTCCTCGACGGTCACCTCGAGTTGATCGAGGGTGAAACCCGCGACCGCCAGCGTGATGCGAAGGCGCTCGGGGTCGCTGCTGTCGGCGGCGAGTCGTTCGATGTTGTATGGGGGGTAGCCGTCAGCCGCTTTGGCAACGCGATCGAGCGCACGCTCGATCTGATCGAAGCCAATCAGAAACGGACTAGACAAAGATGGAACACGAGACATTCAAAGTCCTCGCTTTCAAGCGACTTTGACCGGGCCCCTGAGGCACCCCACGAACAGGCGCCTGCCCATCCGATGATCACAATATGGGTTCCTCGGGTTAAGCTTTCAAGAACAAGCTTCTAACCGCCGAACCGATCCCGATCGCGGGCTGATAAGATGGCCCGGGGAGACGCCATGCCGCCAAAAGCCGACCTGCCGCCGCTGACCATCCGCGCCATTTCCGCCGTCGGCGTCGAAGTGCCGATGACCCATGTGCTCGGCACCAGCCGGGGACGAATCACCAAGGCGCCGCTGCTGCTGATCGATGTCGAGACCGCAGAGGGCGTCACCGGCCGGGCTTATCTATGGTCGTATTTCCCGCGCGCGATGATTGCCATCGCAAGCCTGCTGCACGAGATCGAGGACCACACCAGGGGTGAGCGCGTCGCGCCGGCCGATCTGTGGAGCCGGCTGACTGAACGCTTCGCGCTGATCGGCGTGCAGGGCATCGTCCGCATGGCGATGGCCGGCTTCGACATCGCCTGCTGGGATGCGCTGGCGGTGGCGGCCGATACGCCGCTGGTGCGATTGCTCGGCGGCGAGCCGCGGCGGATTCCCGCATACAACTCGTGTGGGCTCGGTTTGATGCCAGCGGATGCGCTGGCGGACGAGGCCGGAAAATTGCTCGAACGCGGTTTCCGCGCGGTTAAACTTCGGCTCGGCTATCCGACGCTGGCGGAGGACATGGCGGCGGTTCACGCGGTGAAGCAGCGTATCCCGGCGGATGTCGCGCTGATGGTCGATTACAACCAGGCGCTCAGCGTGGAGGAGGCAGTGGTGCGCGGACGCGCGCTCGATCGCGAGGGTATCGCCTGGCTGGAGGAGCCGATCCGTCACGACGATTACAACGGCGCAGCGTTGCTGCGGCGCGAACTCTCAGTGTCGGTGCAGATCGGCGAGAATTTTTCGCTGGCCGCCGGCATGGAGAAGGCGCTCGACGCCAATGCCTGCGATCTGGTGATGCCCGATCTCGAACGGATCGGCGGCGTCAGCGGTTGGCGGCAGGCGGCGGCGCTGGCGGCGAAGCGCAAGATCAAGATGTCGTCGCATCTCTATCCGGAGACCAGCGCGCATCTGCTCGCGGTGACGCCGACCGCGCATTTCCTGGAATACGTCGACTGGGCCGACTTGGTGCTTCGTGAACCGATGCAAATCATTGACGGCCAGGCCGTCATTCCCGAACGCCCCGGCCACGGCATGGTCTGGGACCAAGCCGCGGTCGAGCGCTACCGGGTCTAGCCCTTCAGCTTGAACAGCTTGAGCGCGTTGGTCCGCCCGATCTTGAGGCGGTCCTCCTCGCCGATCGGCGCGGAATCGAACCACAGCGCGGCATGATCGATGTTCTCGAACGGCCAGTCGGTCGAGAACATGATGCGGTCCGAGCCGTTCACCATCAGCGCCGAGAGCAGTGCCTGCGTGCAGAAGTTGCCCGACACGGTGATGTGGAAGTTGTTCTGGAAATACTCCCCGATCTTTTTCTTCGCCGGATAGTGGTTGCGGTTCGGAATCCACGCGTTGGCGTTATCGACGCGCCAGATGTTGAACGGCAGACCCTCGCCCATGTGGCCGAGCACGACCTGCAGGTTCGGATATTTGTCGAACAGGCCCGAGCCCATCAGCCGGAGCGCGTGGACCGCGGTTTCGTGGCCGAACGCCCAGATCGGTCCCATCAGCCATTCGGCGCCCTTGTAGATGCGCGCGTCCTGCGGCAGCGGGTTGCGCGGGTGCAGATAGAACGGCACGTCGAGCTCCGACATTACGCCCCAGAACGGCCAGTACTGCTTCTCGTCGAGATAGGCGATCGTGTTCACATCGCCGATCTGCGAGAAGCCGTTGGCCAGCGCGCCGACCATGCCGAGTTCTTTCACGCAGCGCTGCATCTCGCGCGCGGCCATGTCAGGGTCCTGCAGCGGCAGCGCCGCCAGCGCCTGGAAGCGGTCCGGATTTTTCCTCACCTGCTCGGCGAGGTAGTCGTTGGACTTGCGGGCGATCTCGTTGGCCCGCTTGGCGTCGGGGATGGCCTGGATCGCCGGCGCGTTCAGCGACAGAATCATCATCTGCATGCCGAACTCGTCCATCAGCTTCAGACGGCGGCCGTGGATGTCCATGATGCGGTCGCGCACCTCGACCCAGGTTTCGTCGGGAAAGAAACCCCTCGAATCGTTCAGCGTGTCGTCGATGGCGAAATGCTCTTCGAGACCGATCTTGCCCTTCATGAAACTCCTCCCCGTTCTTCAGCCGATCTTATGCGGGTCTTGCTGAAAAGCGAAAGCCGCCCCGAAGGGCGGCTTTTCAATCTCGTCCGCCCTACGCCCTTTGGGCCTCGGCGGACAGTTTTCGCTTCGCGAAAACTGGTGGAGCCAGGCGGAATCGAACCGCCGACCTCTTGAATGCCATTCAAGCGCTCTCCCAACTGAGCTATGGCCCCTAATGGGAACGAAGATCGATCACCGCAGCCTAGAGCTATCAGGTGAACGAAATCCGAATCAGGTTTCCTCTTCGTCTTCGTGATCGCCGATGATGTCGGTAACGTCGTCGTCGCCCTCTTCCTGCTCTTCGATGAAGGGCGCCTCTTCGGTCTCCTCGACCTCGATATCGTCGTCGCCGTCCGTCTTCTTGCCCGTGGCTTCGGCGTCGGCATCTTCCAACGAGACCAGTTCGACGTCGGCGGTCTCCGGCGCTTCTGCTTCGGCCTCCTTGGCCTTCGCGGCGGCTGCTGCAGCGGCTGCGGCCGCGGCGCCCGCGGCGGCAGCAGCCTCGGCGGCGCGCCCACGCGCCACCGGCACAACGATCTCGAAGACCGTGCCGCACTTCGGGCAGACGATCGGATCCTTGGCGAGGTCGTAAAATTTAGCGCCGCAACTGCCGCAGAGACGCTTAGTGCCGAGCTCGGGTTTTGCCACGGTTCGGAAATCCTTAAAAAGGTCCGGATGACGAGGAAAAGTGGTGCTTCCCTTGGCCGCTGGCAAGGCCGCTGTCAATAGCGTCGGCGGAAGG
>JAPLPD010000155.1:91557-130178 GCA_026400395.1 Alphaproteobacteria bacterium
GAAGGCCCGTGGTAGGACGAAAGCTTAGAAGGTGACATCCGCCGTGAACCACGCCAATTCAGCCTCGCCGTTGACCGCCCGCCGCTCGGGGGCGCTGCGCGGACGCGTGCGCGTGCCCGGCGACAAGTCGATTTCCCAGCGCTCCCTGATCCTCGGCGCGATGGCGGTGGGGGAAACCCGGATCACCGGCATGCTGGAGGGGGCGGACGTTTTCAGCACAGCAAACGCCATGAAGGCGCTGGGGGCCGTGGTCGAGCGGACCGGAGACCGGGCCTGGCGGGTGCGGGGCGTCGGCGTCGGCGGCTTCGCGGAGCCGTCTGGCGCGCTCGATTTCGGCAATTCGGGGACTGGCTGCCGGTTGATGATGGGCGCGGTGGCGGGCTGCCCGATCACCGTGACTTTCGACGGCGACGCGAGCCTTCGCACCCGGCCGATGCGGCGGATTCTCGATCCGCTGGAGCTGATGGGGGCACGCACGCTGGAAGTCCGCGACGGCGGGCGGTTGCCGGTGGTTCTGCGCGGCGCCCGCGATCCGATGCCGATCGAATACGAGGCGCCGGTGCCGTCGGCGCAGCTCAAGTCGGCGGTGCTGCTGGCGGGCCTCGCGGCCCCTGGCGCGACCACGGTGATCGAGAAGGAAGCCACCCGCGACCACACCGAAAAAATGCTGAAACATTTCGGCGCGACCGTCCGGGTCACAGCGCTGGGGACGCATGGCCGCCGCATCACGCTCGACGGCCAGCCCGAGCTTGAGGCCGCGCCGGTCGTGGTCCCGGCCGATCCGTCGTCGGCGGCGTTCCCCATGATCGGGGCGCTGATCGTGCCGGGCTCCGAGATCGTGCTGGAGGGCGTGATGCTCAATCCGCTCCGCACCGGGCTCTATACGACGCTTCGCGAGATGGGCGCCTCGATCGAAATGCTCGATGGCCGCAACGAGGGCGGCGAGGAGGTTGCCGATCTGCGGGTCAAGGCCGGCGCGCTGAAGGGTGTCGATGTACCGCCCGAGCGCGCTCCGACCATGATCGACGAGTATCCGATTCTCGCCATCGCGGCGTCCTTTGCCGAAGGCGTCACGCGGATGCGCGGTCTGAAGGAGTTGCGCGTCAAGGAATCCGACCGGCTCGAAGGCACCGCCGCCATGCTGCGCGTCAACGGCGTCGAGGTGGAGATCGAGGGCGACGACCTGATCGTGCACGGCAACGGCCGTGCGCCGGGCGGCGGCACGGTCACGACCCACATGGATCACCGCATCGCCATGTCGGCGCTGGTGATGGGGCTCGGCAGCGAGCAGGGCGTCTCGGTGGTCGCCGTCGCATTCATAGACACAAGCTTCCCCGGTTTCGCCGAATTGATGCGTTTGCTCGGCGCGGATTATTCATGATCATCGCCATCGACGGACCCGCGGCCTCGGGCAAGGGCACGCTAGCCAAGAAACTCGCCGCGCATTACCGCCTGCGCCATCTCGACACCGGGTTGCTGTATCGCGCGGTGGCGAAGTCGCTGCTCGACGCCGGCCATGCCCCCGCCGACGAGGCGCGGGCTGTCGCCGCGGCGGGTGCGATCGATCCGGCGGGGTTCGACGAGAATGCGCTCAAGCGCTACGAGGTCGGCGAAGCGGCGTCGGTGGTATCCGCCATGCCCGGCGTGCGCGCCGCGCTGTTCAACTTCCAGCAGGAGTTCGCCGCGGTGCCGCCCGGCGCCGTGCTTGACGGCCGCGACATTGGGACGGTGATCTGTCCGAACGCCGAGGTGAAAATCTTCGTCACCGCTTCGCCCGAGATTCGAGCCGGCCGCCGGGCCAGTGAATTGCGCGGGCGTGGTGAGTCGGTCGATGAGGCCGATGTGCTGACCGATATTCTGCGGCGCGACGAGCGCGACCGATCCCGAAGCGCCGCGCCGCTGAAGCAAGCACCGGACGCGCATCTGCTCGATACGACTAGCTTGAATATCGAAGCGGCCTTTCAGGCGGCGGTTCGGCTGGTCGAAAGCCGTTGATTCGTTATTGCTGCGCGATGTCGGCGCAGCCGCCGATCGGCTCGATCGGGCGCTTGCGGCCATCCAGCACAAACGCATGGAACTGGCGCTTGGAGGTCGGCCCTGACTCGACGTCGAACGGACCGAGCGGCTTCACCCGCTGGTAGAACCGCGTGAAGCGCGAGGCGAAGGGGCAGGGGCTGATGACCAGCACCGGGTCCTTTGCTGAATCGTCCAGCGCGCGGGTTAGGTCGAACTGGTTGTCGGGTGTCGCCCGGTACGGCCAGGACAGCACCGGCCACGATTCGTTGCGCAGGTAATAAACCAGCGCCGCGACCTCGGAGCGGCCTTCGACGGCGATCGTTTTGGTTTTTTCGGCGCGCATGAATTCGGCGACGCGGTCGCCCAGCCCGCGCCAACCGAGCGTACGGCGATAGACGTCCGCCTGCCGGCCCAGCGCCGGTATCGTCAGCCGGTAGGCGTAGGCGTCACCAACAACCATCGCGGCTTGCAGGAACATGCCGAGCGCCACGGTTGCGTAGAGTCCACCCTTCGAGCCGGTTCGCTGCCACCATGCCACCGCGAGGATCGTCATGGACAAGCCGGTGGTCGCGGCCCAGTTGGCATGAATCGGCCGCGTAAACGCCAGCAACAACAACAGCAGCAGAGGCGGTATCGCGAAGGCCAGCATCAGGCGGTCCTCGCGCACGATCGGATGCCGGCCGACGCGGACGAGGACATACAGGAAGGTCGCGAACACCACCGGACCCATCACGGCGAATTGGGTGTGCCGCAGGGTGGCGAAGTCGTTGGCGGCATTCCAGGCGACATTCGGTATCAGCAGCACGCCTGCGATCGCCAGCGCGGCCCAGGTCCGCGGCTGCCACAACAGCGCGCGGGCATCGCGGTCGATCAGCGCGGCGCAGGCGGCGCTGAGCAGGAAATAGATCATCGCGTATTTGGCTAGCATGCCGAGGCCGATCGCCACGCCGAGCACCACCGCCCAGCGCCAGTCCGGGCGGCGGAGCAGCTTGACGTAGGCCAGCAGCGCGAGCGCCCAGAACAACAGCAGCGGCACGTCGGTCGAGATGATGCGCGTGGAAAAGATCAGGCCCGGCCCGAGGCCATAGGCCAGTGCCGACCAGGCGGCGACTCGCTCGCCGTAGAGTTCCCGGGCGAGGGCGTAGACGGTCAGTCCGGTGGCGAAGTGCAGCAGCGGCGACGCGATACGCACGCAGGCTTCGCCGCTGCCGCAGAGCGGATCGGTCGCGGAGATGATCCACGCCAGCAGCGGCGGCTTAGAGAAATAGCCGAACGCGAGTTCGCGCGACCACGCCCAGTACTGCGCCTCATCCATGTAGAGATCGACGGCGGAATAACGCAGCCCCACGATCCGTATGACGGTCAGCACGGCGAACGCGAGCACCACATGCGCGAACCTCAGGTTCGGCAGGGTGCGGGGCAACGTCGTGTCCGGTGCGGTCATTGGGGCCTATGCCGTGGGGGGCTTGGCGAACTTCGCCCGGATGGCGAGGCCGGCGTTTTCGATGGCGAGTTCGGCGGCCGGATCGTTCAACCGGGTTCGTCGCCAGCGGTACAGCAGTCCATGCAGCAACCAGATGACCAGGGCGGTCAGGATACCGGCGAACAACACGTCACTGAGGAAATGGCCGCCCAGCGCCATGCGGACGACGCCGATCGCGGTTCCGTAGACCAGCGCCGCGCCGATGGCGGCGGCGCGCCACGGCGGCGGTACGACCACCGCCGGTGCCAGCATGGCGTAAGCCGACGACGCCTCGCCGGACACGAACGAGCAGTTGCTGGCGCAGGCGCCGCGCGGATCCCACCACGGCATGAATGGTTGCGCTCCGCCCAGGCCCACAACGGAGCCGGGGCGCGGCCGCGACCAGTGGGCCTTGAACACGCCATTGGTCAGCAGGGCCGGGCCGATGGCGAAGGTTCCGACGATCAGCAGGATCGCCCGCGCCGGCAGCAGCATCCGGCCGCGCGGCCAGATCAGCTTGATTGCGCCGGTGCCGAGAGCCAGCACGACAGTCAGCACGGCGAGGGTGTTGTTGGCGGTCCGGGCGGCTTCGAGAACCGGGCTTAGGCTCTGGACCGCCGCTGCGACGTCCGGCCGGTGGAAATAGGCCGCCGTATCGAAATCGAGCCAGGGAGCCGCCGCGAAGGCCGCGCCGGTGACCAATGCAACGGCAATGATCGAACAAAGAGCAACCCTGGCCACCTGGCCTCCAAACCCAACCGCGCAAGCCGTATTGCGCAAGCTGTATCGCCGCGCTGGACCCTTAGGATCGGGTGAATTGCGCCCGGATGACTTCTAAACGGCAGGAAGGTGGCTGGGCAATGCTCGATCCCGCCCCGCCGGTGCGGCCCGGCCTTGCTCGTTTTCCTTTGACCGGCTATATCCCCAGCCGTCCGGGCCGCCACAATCACGACGTGGTCTCCCGAGCGGGCCGAGGCGCGATTGATCGCTCCTCGCGGTTGGAGGACCTAAGCCCCGCTTCGAGCCCCGCCGCGGCGCGCCGGACCTGAAACATACGTTCCGATTGCGCGGTTTAGGCGCTGGCCTGCCGGTTTTCCGGCAGTTGCTGAAGGTCTGCGGGACCTTCAGCCCGCGCGTTCGGAACGCCCCCAACTCAACCCGCCCGCGCACCGCTTTGGAGACTGTATGGCTACTGCAACTGCGACCGCGCCTTCGCGCGAAGACTTCGCCGCCCTGCTCGAAGAATCCTTCGGTGGCGGCAATGCGCTCGAAGGGTCCGTCATCAAGGGGACCGTCGTCGGCATCGAAAAGGACATGGCTATCATCGATGTCGGCCTGAAGACCGAAGGCCGCATCGCCCTGCGCGAGTTCGGCCAGGGCGACGACGCCAAGCTGCCGAAGGTCGGCGACAACGTCGAAGTCTATCTGGAGCGGCGCTCGGCGAGGCGGTTCTGTCGCGTGACAAGGCGCGCCGCGAAGAGAGCTGGGGCAAGCTGGAGACCGCGTTCAAGAACAACGAGAAGGTCACCGGCGTCATCTTCAATCAGGTCAAGGGCGGCTTCACCGTCGATCTCGACGGCGCGGTGGCCTTCCTGCCGCGTTCCCAGGTCGACATCCGGCCGATCCGCGACGTCACCCCGCTGATGAACGTCAATCAGCCGTTCCAGATCCTCAAGATGGATCGCCGGCGCGGCAACATCGTCGTGTCCCGCCGCACGGTCCTCGAAGAGACCCGCGCCGAACAGCGCCAGGAGCTCGTTCAGAACCTCGAAGAGGGCCAGGTCATCGACGGCGTGGTCAAGAACATCACCGACTACGGCGCGTTCGTGGACCTGGGCGGTATCGACGGCCTGCTGCATGTCACCGACATCGCCTGGCGGCGGGTCAATCACCCGACCGAGGTGCTCAACATCGGCCAGTCGGTGAAGGTCAAGATCATCAAGATCAACCACGAAACCCACCGCATCTCGCTGGGCATGAAGCAACTGCTCGACGATCCGTGGCAGGGCATCGAGGCCAAGTTCCCGGTCGGAACGCGGTTCAAGGGCCGCGTCACCAACATCACCGACTACGGTGCTTTCGTGGAACTGGAGCCGGGCATCGAAGGCCTGATCCACGTTTCCGAAATGTCGTGGACCAAAAAGAACGTCCACCCCGGCAAGATCGTCTCCACCTCGCAGGAGGTAGAGGTTCAGGTTCTCGAGGTCGATCCGGTCAAGCGGCGCATCTCGCTCGGCCTGAAGCAGACCATGCGCAATCCGTGGGAGGTGTTCGTCGAGAAGTATCCGCCGGGCACCACGGTCGAAGGCGAGGTCAAGAACAAGACCGAATTCGGTCTGTTCCTCGGTCTCGACGGCGATGTGGACGGCATGGTCCATCTCTCCGATCTCGACTGGAAGCGCGCGGGCGAGCAGGTGATCGAAGAGTACAAGAAGGGCGACAAGGTTTCCGCCCAGGTGCTTGATGTCGATGTCGAGAAGGAGCGTATCTCGCTCGGCATCAAGCAGCTCCAGGCCGATCCGATGGACAGCGCTCCGGGCGATCTGAAGAAGGGCGCGATCGTCACCACCGAAGTGACGGAGATCAAGGAGGCCGGCCTCGAAGTGAAAATCGTGGACACCGACCTCACGTCCTTCATCAAGCGTTCGGAACTTGCCCGCGACCGCAATGACCAGCGCGCCGACCGCTTCCAGGTCGGTCAGAAGGTCGATGCCCGCGTCGTCCAGTTCGACCGCCGCGCCTCGAAGGTGACGCTGTCGATCAAGGCGCTGGAGGTGGCTGAGGAGAAGGAAGCCATCGCCCAGTACGGCTCGTCCGACTCGGGCGCTACGCTCGGCGACATCCTCGGCAGCGCGCTCAAGCGCAAGGGCGAGGAAGCCGACGACGCCAAGGAATAGGACGGACTTAGAGTTCGATCCTGACAGCTGAGGAACCCCCGGGCGGCAACGCCCGGGGGTTCATCTTTTGGCCGTCATTGCGGCGCTCAAACGTCGCCACGTCATTCCGGGGCGGGCGAAGCCCGAACGCGGAATCCAGAAGCGAGTGATGAGTTTGCGGTTGGATTCCGGGCTCGGCCCTTTGGGCCGTCCCGGAATGACAAACGAGAATCTTGCTACAATGCGTTTCGAATCAAATTGAGGACATCACCATGTCGTTCGATGCGGATCACATCGTCGATCGACGCCGGATGCGGCGCAAACTGACGTTCTGGCGGGTCGTGACGGTGTTCGTCGTCATTGTCGCCGTGGTGGGCGCGGGTCTCATGTTCACCAATCGCGGCGCCATCACCGGCGGCCCCGGCGCCGGGATTGCCCGCGTTACGATCGAGGGGCTGATCCGCAGCAGCCGGCAGCGCTCCAAGGCGCTTGAGCAGCTTGCCGAGTCGAACGCCAAGGCGGTGATCGTCCACATCAACAGTCCGGGCGGCACTGTCGCAGGGTCCGAAGAATTGTTCGACTCGCTGGTCAAGGTGAAGGCCAAGAAGCCGATGGTGGTCGTGGTCGACGGGCTCGCGGCGTCCGGCGGTTATATCGCCGCCATGGCGTCCGACCGCATCGTGGCGCAGCAGAGCGCCATCGTCGGTTCGATCGGCGTGATCTTCCAGTACCCCAACGTCAGCGAATTGCTGAAAACCATCGGCGTCCAGGTCGAGACCATCAAGTCGTCGCCGCTGAAGGCGGCACCCAGCGGCTATGAGCCGACCAGCCCCGAGGCGCGGGCCGCGGTCGAGGACATCGTCAAGGACTCCTACGATTGGTTCCGCGGGTTGGTGCGCGACCGCCGCCACCTCGACCCGGCCTTGCTGCAAAAGGTATCCGACGGGCGGGTGTTCACCGGCCGGCAGGCGGTCGAGCTCAAGCTGATCGACGCGCTCGGCGACGAGCAGGCGGCGATCGACTGGCTGGCCAAGGAGAAGAATATCGACGCCAAAACGCCGGTTCGCGACTATCCGTTGGCTCCACGGTTCAGCGATCTGCCGTTCCTGCACGTCGCAGCTCTCAGCCTGCTCGACGCCGCCGGACTCACCGGGCTGGCCGGGCGGTTCAAGGAGTGGGGCGCCCTCCAGGCGGTCGAGCGGCTCAATCTTGACGGTCTGCTGGTGCTTTGGCACCCTCCGTCCAGCAACTGAGGCAGGCCGATGATCAAGTCCGAGTTGGTGCAGCACATCTCCATGTCTAATCCGCATCTCTATCAGCGGGACGTGGAGAACATCGTCAACGCGATCCTCAACGAGATCGTCGCGGCGATGTCGCGCGGCGACCGGGTCGAGCTACGCGGCTTCGGCGCCTTCTCGGTGAAAAATTGGCCGGCCCGCACCGGACGCAATCCGCGCACCGGCGCTCACGTGTCGGTGGCGCAGAAGTCCGTGCCGTTCTTCAAGACCGGCAAGGAAATGCGCGAGCGGCTGAACAAGAGCATCCCGCCGGCGTAACGCTGAGGCGGTAGCGTGAATTTGGCGTTGTGGCTGGGTCACCCCGGCCATTCTCGTCTTTAGGACGCAAACATCATGCGCAAATTCCTCGCCATTGCCGTACTGGTTCCCCTCGCCATCGTCATCGTGATGTTCGCGGTGGCGAACCGCGAGATCATCACCGTGTCGTTCGATCCGTTCGATTCTGCGCAGCCGGCATTCGCGCTCAAGCTGCCGCTGTTCGTGCTGATCTTCGTGCTGGTTGGCCTCGGCGTTCTGGTCGGCGGCATCCCTGCGTGGCTGCGGCAACAAAAATGGCGGACGCGGGCGCGGCGTGCGGAATCCGAGGCGCGCGATCTGCGTGGCCGGCTGGCCAGCGCGGAGCCGCGCCGCAATGTGCCGGCGCTGGTTGAGGCATCGCCACCGTTCGCGGTCCCGCCGGCGGCATGAACGCCCCGCATGTCGTCACCGCCGCCGACATCGACCGCGTGTTGCGTTACGACACGCTGATCGACGCGCTGGCCGAGGCGTTCCGCGCCGACATCGGTGCTCCGGACAAGATCGCGCATTTCATTCCGCAGCCGTCCGGCGGCGAGGCCAAGGTCATGCTGATGCCTGCCTGGACCATGTCCGGCGAGCGTTTCATCGGCCACAAGCTGATCAATCTGTTTCCGGGCAACGCGGCGCGCGGCAAGCCCGCGGTGCAGGGCAGCTACGTGCTGATGTCCGGCGACACCGGCGAAACGCTGGCGGTGATGGACGGCGCGGCGCTCACCGCCTGGCGCACCGCGTGCGCTTCGGCGCTGGCGGCGCGTTATCTCGCCCGCGACGACGCCTCGCATCTGGTGATGATCGGAGCCGGCGCGCTGGCGCCGCATCTCGTGCGCGCGCACCGGGCGGTGCGGCCGATTACGCGGGTCACGTTGTGGAACCGGACGCGCTCGCACGCGATCTCGACGGCCTTCGCGCTCTCGGCCGCCGGCATCGAGCCGACGATCGCCGAAGATCTGGAGGCGGCGGTCGGCGAGGCCGACATCGTGTCCTGCGCGACCTTGTCGCCGGTGCCGCTGGTTCGCGGCGCTTGGCTGAAGAAGGGCGCGCATGTCGATCTGGTCGGTGCGTTCTCGCTCAAGACCCGCGAGGCAGACGATGCCGCGGTGAAACGCGCCCGCGTCTATGTCGATAGCCGGGCGACCGCGCCGAAGGCGTCGGGGGACATCGCCATTCCGCTCAAGAAAAAGGTCATCGCGCTGAACGACATTCAGGGCGATCTGTACGAGCTGTGCCGCGGCACGAAAAAAGGCCGCAAGCGCAAGGACGAAATCACGCTGTTCAAGTCCACCGGGCTTGCCCTGGAGGACCTGGCCGCAGCCATGCTGGTCTGGAATGGTCTAAAATAGGGCTCCGAGCGTATCGTTGTATTGTCGGACGAAGACGCGCTAGAACCCCGCCATCATGCCCCTTTTGGTCAAAATCTGCGGTCTGAAGACCCCTGACGCGCTCGACGCGGCCTTGGAGGCTGGCGCCGATATGGTCGGGTTCGTGTTCTTTCCGCCGTCGCCGCGGAACCTCGGCATCGAGGCGGCGCGGGCGCTGGGCGTGCGGGCGCAGGGCCGGGCGAAAAAGGTCGCGTTGTCGGTCGATGCCACCGACGCCGATCTTGAATGCGCGGTCGAGGCGCTCAAGCCCGACATGCTGCAACTGCATGGCAAGGAGACGCCGGAGCGGGTCGTCGCGGTTCACTCGCGCTTTCGCCTGCCGGTCATGAAAGCGTTGCCGATCGAGACCCCCGCTGATCTCTCGCCGATTCATCTTTATGCCAAGGTGGCCGACTGGCTGCTGTTCGACGCCCGCGCGCCGCGCGAGGCGACGCGCCCCGGCGGCCTCGGCAAGACGTTCGACTGGAGCTTGTTGGAGAATATCGCTCCCGGCGTGCCGTTCATGCTGTCGGGCGGACTCGATGCAGGCAATGTCGCCGAGGCGCTGCGGACCACGCGCGCGCCCGCGGTTGATGTGTCGTCCGGCGTCGAGCGCGCGCCCGGCGAGAAGGATCCCGATAAAATCCGCGCTTTCATTCGCGCCGCCCGCGAGGCCGAAAGGTCGCTCGCCAATATCATGAGCACCGCATGACGGCTCCACAGCAGCCCAACTCGTTCCGCACCGGCCCCGACGAGCGCGGGCACTTCGGCATCTATGGCGGTCGCTTCGTCGCCGAGACGCTGATGCCGCTCATCCTGGAGCTTGAGAAGGCGTATGCCGCCGCCAAGGCCGATCCGGAATTCAAACGCGAGATGGACGGCCATCTGAAGAACTACGTCGGGCGTCCGTCGCCGCTCTATCTCGCCGAGCGGCTCACCGCGCATTTCGGCGGCGCGAAAATCTACTTCAAGCGCGAAGACCTCAACCACACCGGCGCGCACAAGGTGAACAATGTTCTCGGCCAGATCATGCTGGCCAAGCGCATGGGCAAGCCGCGCGTCATTGCCGAGACCGGCGCCGGCATGCACGGCGTCGCCACCGCGACCATGTGCGCCAAGTTCGGTCTCGACTGCGTGGTGTTCATGGGCGCGCTCGATGTGGCGCGCCAGCAGCCGAACGTGCTGCGCATGCGTGCGCTGGGCGCGGAGGTGCGGCCGGTCGAGTCGGGCGCGAAGACGCTCAAGGACGCGATGAACGAGGCGCTGCGCGACTGGGTCACCAACGTCGGCGACACCTTTTATTGCATCGGCACGGTGGCCGGCCCGCATCCCTATCCGATGATGGTGCGCGACTTCCAATGCATCATCGGCGATGAAACCCGCGTGCAGATGCAGGAGGCCGAGGGCCGCCTGCCGGACTCGCTGCTCGCTTGCATTGGCGGCGGCTCGAATGCGATGGGACTTTTTCATCCCTTCCTCGACGACCGCAACGTCGAAATCTACGGCGTCGAGGCCGCCGGTCACGGCCTGAAGAGCAAGCACGCGGCTTCGGTGGCGGGCGGCCGTCCCGGCGTGCTGCACGGTAACCGCACCTATCTGCTGATGGATGCCGATGGGCAAATCGAAGAAGCCCATTCGATCTCAGCCGGCCTCGACTATCCCGGCATCGGTCCTGAACATGCATGGCTCGCCGACCTCGGCCGCGTGAAATTTCTCTCCGCCACCGACAAGGAGGCGCTTGCGGCGTTCCAGCTTTGCAGCCGGCTCGAGGGCATCATCCCGGCGCTGGAGCCGTGCCACGCGCTGGCCAAGCTCGGCGAGATCGCGCCGAAGCAGCTCAAGGATCACCTGCTGGTGATCAATCTGTCCGGCCGCGGCGACAAGGACCTCGACAGCGTTGCCCATCATCTCGGGGGCAAGTTGTGATGCGGTTCTACGCCTGGTGGAGCGGCATGCCCCGGCAGGGCCGCACCGGGTGGACGCTCGTTGTCTTCGGCGTCGGCTATCTGATCTGGTTCTTCAAGGCGCGGCTGTTCGAAGTCGGCCCCGAGATCACCCGCAAGGAGTGGTTCGTCAGCGTCGGCATGATTGTTCTGATCATGCTCGGCACCATCAACATCCGAATGGCCGAGATGCGGGAGCGCCGCCAGGGCACCCTGCCGCTGGTCGATCCCAACGCGCGTTCCCGCAAATGACCACCCGCATTGACCAACGTTTCGCCGCTCTCAAGAGCGAAGGGCGCGCCGCGCTCGTCACCTTCACGATGGCGGGCGATCCCGACACCAAGACCTCGCTGGAGATACTGAAGGCGCTGCCCAAGGCCGGCGCCGACGTGATCGAACTCGGCATGCCGTTCACCGATCCGATGGCCGACGGTCCTGCGATCCAGGCCGGCGGGTTGCGCGCGCTCAACGCCGGCCAGACCATGATCAAGACGCTCGCCATGATCCGCGCGTTTCGCAAGGACGACGACGCGACGCCAATCGTGCTGATGGGCTACTACAATCCGATCTACATCTACGGCGTGGCGAAATTTCTGGTCGATGCGAAAGCCGCCGGCGTCGACGGGCTGATCGTGGTGGACCTGCCACCCGAGGAGGACGAGGAGCTTTGCCTGCCGGCGCTCAAGGCCGGGCTGAACTTCATCCGCCTGGCGACGCCGACAACCGACGACAACCGCCTGCCGGCGGTGCTCGCGAACACCTCGGGCTTCGTCTATTACGTTTCGATCACCGGCATCACCGGATCGGCGGCGCCCGACGCCGCCAAGGTCCATGCCGCGGTGACGCGCATCAAGCGCCACACCAAGCTTCCGGTCGCGGTCGGCTTCGGCGTGCGGACGGCGAAGCAGGCGCGCGCCATCGCAGAGGGCGCCGAGGCGGTGGTGGTCGGGTCGGCGCTGGTTGGCGCGCTCAAGGACAGCCTCGACAAGAAGGGCAAGGCGACCGGCAAAACCGTGAAGGCGGTTACGTCGCTGGTCGCGGAGCTTGCCAAGGGCGTGCGCGGCGCGAAGCAGACCGCCGCAAAATAGCCACATCGTCATTGCCGGGCTTGACCCGGCAATCCATCTCTATCGAGAAAAGGCTTTCCCGAAGTATGATGGATGCCCGGGTCACTGGGCGAGCGAAGCGACGCCGTCCTTCGGACGGCTAAGCCCGGGCATGACGGCGGAGCAGGATGAGAGCAAGAGTACGATGAACTGGATTTCCAACGTCGTCCGGCCGAAGATTCGCAGCTTCCTGAACCGGCGGGATTCGCCGGAGAATCTCTGGATTAAGTGCCCGGAGAGCGGCCAGCTTGTGTTCTACAAGGACGTCGAGACCAACCAGTTCGTCATACCGAGCTCGAACTACCACATGCGCATGGGCGCGGTGGCGCGTTTGAAGTCGATGTTCGACGACGGCATCTGGGAGGATATCCCGGTGGCGTCCGGTTCGATCGACCCGCTGAAATTCCGCGACGAGCGCCGCTACGCCGACCGCCTCAAGGATGCGCGCACCAAGACCGGCCTGGTCGACGCCATCAAGGTCGGCCACGGCACGGTCGAAGGCACGCCGGTGACCATCGGTGTGCAGGACTTCGATTTCATGGGCGGCTCGCTCGGCATGGCGGCGGGCGAAGCCGTGATCGCCGGGCTGGAAACCGCGGTGCGCCGCGACACGCCGTTCATCATGTTCGCGGCCTCTGGCGGCGCGCGCATGCAGGAGGGCATCCTGTCGCTGATGCAGCTGCCGCGCACCACGGTGGCGGTGCAGATGCTGCGCGAGGCGAAGCGGCCGTACATCGTTGTCCTCACCAATCCGACTACCGGCGGCGTCACCGCGTCCTACGCCATGCTGGGCGACGTCCACATCGCCGAGCCCGGCGCGCTGATCGGCTTCGCCGGCCCGCGCGTGATCGAGCAGACCATCCGCGAGAAATTGCCGGAAGGCTTCCAGCGCTCGGAGTATCTGCTCGCGCACGGCATGGTCGACATGGTGGTGCATCGCCACAAGCTGCGCGGCACGCTCGCCGAACTGTGCCGCGTGCTGACCCGCACCGAAAAGGCCGCGGCGCCCGCGCCGGTGGCGGAACTGCTCAGCATTCCGGAATTGCCGCCGCCCGCGCCGGTGATGTGGACCGGGCAGACTTGAGCGCCGTGCGCGGCGTGTGAAGCGCATGAGCGCCTACGAGCCGATCATCGCGCGACTGCTGGCGCTGCATCCGAAGCGGATCGATCTCTCGCTCGACCGCATCCGGCGCATCCTTGAACGGCTCGGCAATCCCGAGAGGAAGATTCCGCCGGTCATCCATGTCGCCGGCACCAACGGCAAGGGCTCGACCGTCGCCTTCATGCGCGCGGTGCTGGAGGCGTCCGGCCGCAGCGTTCATGTGTACACGTCCCCGCATCTGGTGCGCTTCAACGAGCGCTTCCGCATGGGCGCGACCGATGGCGGCCACCTCGTCAGCGACGAAGCGCTCGCCGGAGCGCTGGAGCAGTGCGAGCGCGCCAACGGCGGCGAGCCAATCACCGTGTTCGAGATGGAAACCGCCGCGGCGTTCCTGCTGTTCTCGCAGGCGCCCGCCGACGTGACGCTGCTGGAGGTCGGCCTCGGCGGCCGGCTCGACGCCACCAACGTGATCGGCAAACCGCTCGCCTGCGCGATCACGCCGGTGTCGATGGATCATCTGGAGTTTCTCGGCGACACCATCGAGAGGATCGCCGCCGAGAAAGCCGCGATCCTCAAGCGCGGCGTGCCGGCCGCCATTGCGCCGCAGTCCGACGCCGTGATGGCGGTGATCGAGGACGCCGCGCGCGGCGTGCGCGCGCCGCTGCGCGTCTGCGGCGAGCACTGGAGCGTGCACGGCGAGCACGGCCGGCTGGTTTATCAGGACGATGACGGGCTGCTCGATCTCGCGCTGCCGAAGCTGTCCGGCCGCCATCAGATCGACAACGCCGGCACCGCGATCGCGGCGTTGCGCGCCTCGGGTCTGGCGCTGCCGATTTCTGCTTTTGAGGCAGGCATCGCCCGGGCCGAGTGGCCGGCGCGGATGCAGCGCCTGACGCAAGGCGCGCTGAAGGCCCTGACGCCAACCGACAGCGAACTCTGGCTCGACGGCGGCCATAACGCCGACGGCGGCCGCGCGGTGGCCGCGGCGCTCGGCGATATCGAGGAGCGCGTGGCGCGTCCGCTGGTGCTGATCGTAGGCATGCTGAGCACCAAGGACAACGCGGGCTTCCTGCGCAACTTCGCGGGTCTCGCGCGGCGGCTCATCGCGGTGCCGATCCCGCGCCAGGACAAGAGTGTGCCGGCGGAGGCGCTGGTGGACATCGCGCGCGGCATCGGCATTCCGGCGGAAAGCCGCGACACCATCGAGGCGGCGCTCGCCGCGGTGATCCGGCTGGACCTTGCGCCAGCGCCGCGCATTCTGATCACCGGCTCGCTCTATCTCACCGGCGAGGTGCTGGCGTTGAATGGCACGCCGCCGGTCTAGAGCATTTCCTAGTTTGCTGGCAGCAGCCTTTCCACGTCATGCCAGGACAAGCCCGGCCATTTCGTAAACATCGCCAGTTCAAACTAGCAGGCCGTGTTGATCCACTGCTCAAGCTTCTGCTTCGGCGCGGCGCCGACCTGACGGGCCGCCATCTCGCCGTTCTTGAAGATCATCAGCGTCGGGATCGTCATGATGCCGTACTTCGACGCGACGCCCGGATTCTCATCGACGTTGAGCTTCACGATCTTGACCTTGTCGCCCATCGATCCCGCGATCTCTTCGAGAGCCGGCGCGATCATGCGGCACGGGCCGCACCATTCGGCCCAGAAGTCCACCACGACCGGGCTGGTCGACTTGAGCACCTCGGCTTCGAAGGTCGCGTCGGACACCTTGCCTACAGCCATGGGACCACCTCGTTTTGGAATCGGGAGGCATGGGCCCCCGGGGAGGCAGGAAAGTAGGAACGCGGCGGCGGAGCGTCAAGGCGGATCACGGGCTGGTGAGGGGTGCCAGCGCCGCATCCAGGGTTTCCGCCGGGATTTCCGTCAGACTGGGAATGGCCGTCCACACCAAAGCGGCGCGAATCGGCCGGTCCGGATAGAGCCTGGCCAGCACGGCGCGGTAGTACGCCAGCTGCCGGATATAGCCTTGATAGCTAATTTGCATCTCGGCGAGCGTGCTGGGGACCGAGTGGTTGGTCTTGTAGTCGGCGATCTGGACGGCATCGGGCGTTATCAACAGTCGATCCACGACGCCATTGATCAACTCGCCGTTGACCCGGCCGACGATCGGCACCTCGGCGCGGCTGCCGGGCGCGAATAGCGTTGCGAACGGCGCTCCTGACATGACGGCGAGCACCTGGTTCGCGATCTCGTCGCGCTCGGCGTCGTTGAAGTCCGACGCGAGCCCGGTGCCCTGCCGCTCGATGTATCGGCGCGCCGCCTCGGCGCGGCCTTCGAGTGGAATGTCGGGCAGCGATTGCATCAGCCGATGCACGATGTTGCCGCGGGCGAGCGCGCGCCGCCGCGCATCGCGCGCGCCCGGCCACCCGGCCGCGTCCGGGTCATCGACGAAGCCCGACGGTTTGATCGGCGCGGTGCGCCCGGCTTCTCTGACAGGCTCGGTCAGCCACGCGGGCGGCGATGCGGCCGGTGCGGCGGACGACGCCGTTTCGGCGGCGGTGGGCGCATCCACCGCGAACTTGCGGTATCGCTTCACCATCATGTCGCCGACGTCGCCGGGCTCTTCCACCAGCAGGCCGCTGGCGCTCAGTCCCTGATCGACCAGATCGTACCAGCAACCCTTGGGCGCGGGCTTTTCTCCGATCGAGCCGCAGACCACCAGCCGGTCGGCGGCGCGCGTCATCGCCACATAGAGCAGCCTGCGATATTCGTTCTCGTCGGCGGCGATGCCGTCGGCGCGCGCCTTGGCGGTCGGCGCGGTGTCGTCCGCTTTCTTCCGCAGCCATGCGACGCAGGCTGGCGTGTCCGGCACTTTGACCTCCGGCACGATCCGGAACAGTCGCGGCTGGTATTGCGTGGGGCCGGGCGGCTCTGTGGTGGTGTCCGCGAGCACGACAACCGGCGCCTCAAGTCCCTTTGCGCCATGAACGGTCATCACGCGGACCTCGTCGCGCACCATCTCCATGTCGCGCTTGACCTCCGCCGAGGCAGTGCGCAACCACGCAACGAAGCCCTGCAGGGACGGCGTCTCGCGGCTCTCATAGTCGAGCGCCAGATTGAGAAAATCGTCGATGGCGTCGTTGGCCTCGGCGCCGAAGCGCATGAGGATTGCTTTCCGTCCGCCACCGGCCCCGAGCAGTTCCGCGTAGAACTCGAACGGCGTGGTTTGCCGCGCGGCGTCGGCCAGCAAATCGAGGCGGGCCGCGAGATCGGGCATGCGTTCGCGCAACGCCGCGCGCAGCGAGCCGCGCCGGTTGTGCGCCAGCCCGAACAGATCGTCGTCGGAAATCCCGAACAGAGGACTCTTGAGAATCGTCGCGAGCGCAAGATCGTCGGCGGGCAACAGGACTGCGTCGGCGAGCACCAGCAGGTCCATGATGGCGATGTGATCGGTCAGCCGCAGCCGGTCGGCCCCGGCGACCGGGACGCCGATCGCCTTGAGCGCGCGGATAACCGCCTCGAACAGCGCGCCGCGCTGACGCACCAGGACGAGAATGTCGCCGGCGCGCACGGCATGCCGTTTGTCGCCGTCGCCGACAGGATCGCGGCGGTCGAGCCATACCTTTACGGCGCCGGCGATCTGGCGGGCCAGCGTGACGCGCGGGCTGGTCACCGAGCTTTTATCGAACGGCGCATCCCATGGGTCGGTTTCGGATTTCGGGTCCGGCACCACCATCGGCCATATCTCGACCAGGCCCGGCGCCGCGCTGCGCACCGCTTCATGCACGGTGGCTTCGGGAATGCTGGTGAGACCGGCGTGGGCGGCCGGCTGCTTGAATACGACATCGACGGCGTCGAGCACAGCCGGGGCCGAGCGAAACGAGTACTTGAACGGGATCGGACTGAACGGCAGGCTGGCGTCTTCGTACGCGTGCTTGAAGAAGTCGCGGGTGTCGGCAAACGCATCCGGCGCTGCCCCCTGGAACGAAAAGATCGATTGCTTGTCGTCGCCGACCGCGAAGATCGAGCGCCGCAGTTCGCCGCGCGCGCCGGCGCCGCTGGTGAACTCGGAGACGAACCGCTTGATGATGTCCCATTGATCGGGGCTGGTGTCTTGCGCTTCATCGACCAGAAGATGGTCGATGCCGAGGTCCAGCTTGTAATGCACCCAGGCCGATTCGACGCGGCGCAGCAGTGTCTGCGTGTGCGTGATCAGGTCATCGTAATCGAGCAGGCCGCGGCTGTTCTTCGTGGCGGTGTAACGGTCGATCACCTCGATGGCGACGGTGAACAGCGCGACTGTGCGATCCCGCGTCAGCACGGCGCGCCGCTTGGCGCACAGCGAGCCGACGCGAACCTGCTCGTCGCCGAGCCGGCGGGCCAGATCGGGGTAGAGCTTGACCAGCCCTGCGGTGAGGATGGCCTTGCGTGGTTCTTCCTTTTCGGTGAGGAAAACCGAGACATAGGCGTCAATGCGCGGAGCACCGGTGGCGGCCATTGCTTCTAGAAGTTTCGCGCCCCGGGTCTGATCTGTCTTGGAGCCTTCGGCGCACTTCGCGGCGGCGGATGTCCATTGCACCGAAGGAAGGTGCGGCCCGTCGGTGATCTCGGCCTCGACGCTGGCGACCGTATCGCCGGCCTCGATGCCGAGCGCCGCGGAAAGCCGGCTTCTGGCGCCATCGAGGCCGCCGGCGTGCGCAAGCCACGCGGCAATATCGTTGCGCTCGCGGATCGATTCGCTCAGCACCAGTTCAAAGACGAAATCGCTGGCAACGGGAATGATGGCTTCCAGCGCGCGTCCGATCGGGCTGTCCGGCTGCCGCGCGGCGTCGAGTAGCACCGCGCGGCGGATGTCCTCCAGAAGCTGCTTCTGCTGCGTCTCCTCCAGCACGCGGAACCGCGCGGCCACGTTGGCCTCGAACGGAAACTGCTGCAGCAGCCGCGTGCAGAACCCGTGGATGGTCTGCACCTTGAGTCCGCCCGGTGTTTCCAGCGCCGAGGCAAACAGCCGCCGGGCCTGGGCGCGCCGGTTCGGCCCGATATCGCGCACGCCGATGTCGCGGATGGCCGCGTCAAGCTCGGCGTCATCGAGTTTCACCCACTTGCCGAGCGTCTCGAAGATGCGGTTCGCCATGTTGGCGGATGCCGCTTTGGTGAAGGTCAGGCACAGGATTTTCGCGGGATTCGTGCCTTCGAGCAGCAGGCGAATGACCCGTTGCGCCAGCACATGGGTCTTGCCGGAGCCGGCGTTGGCGGACACCCATGCCGACGTCGCCGGGTCGGATGCGGCGTGCTGGTTGGCGATGACCGCGGGCGGGATCGTAGCGATGCTCATTCGCCCTCTCCCTCGCCGTCGTCGGCGTCGCCGGAAAGCGACCATTCCTTGACGCGCGCCAGATGGTCGTAGTCGCCCGGGTGGCGGCGCATGAACATCGGCCGCTCGCGCGACGCGTAGCCGGTCTCCGGATTGTCGAATCGGCCGACCACATAGGCCAGCCGGCCCGCCGCCGTGTCAGCCACCGCGTCAGGCGTGGTGTCCGTCCATGTGATCAGCTTTTCCTGGCCCGGCGGATCGACGCCGCGCAGCGAGACATAGAGAAACTCGGCGATCGACGCGCCCTTGGGGACGGCGCCGAAGCGCCCGGCGCGCAGGATGGCGCCCTCGAGGCTGAGCTGCGGACTCAGGCCCGATCTCACCTGCGGCGCGGTCGGCATTTGCCCGGTCTTGTAATCGAGGATGCCGAAGCGGCCATCGGCGCGATGCTCGATGCGATCAGCGCGCGCGCGCAGGGTGAATACCCCGTCCTTGATCGGAATTTCCAGCGTGCCGGAAATCTCCGCTTCGATCTGTTTGATCGCGCCGCGCCGCGTGCCTTCGAAGGTGGCAAACCAGCGCGCGATGCGCTGGAACCGCGGCCACCAGAACGCCCGGGCATCGGGGAAATCCTCAAGCACCTCGAAGTGCTTTTCTCCGAGCTTGATCAGCTCGCCGACCACATCGTCGGGCAGCTTGTCTTTGAACCGCAGCGTGAAGTCGCCGATGGCGCCGTGCACCACCGTGCCGCGGTCGCGCGCGCCGGGCGGAGTGTCGATCTCGTCGAGCGGGCGCAATTTCAGGATATGGCGGGCGTAGATCGAATACGGGTCGCGCAGCCAAAGCTCGATCTCGGTGACCGACAGCGACTTTGGCCGAGCCGCCAAGGGTGGCTTTGGCTCGGGCCGCTGAATTTGCTGGGCGCGGCGCTGCGGCGCATCCAGCGCCCTAGCCATCGCCGCGTAATGCGCGCCGCGCGCGAGCGCCGCGTCCCAGCGTGGTTTGCCGGCCACGGCGGCGAGCCGCTGCGTGAATCGCGATGCCACCGTCGGCGCGCCCCCGAGTTTGGCCGCGCGGGTGAGGATCACCTCGGGAGCGCCGAGCGCCTGGGCGAAGTCGTGCGCCGAGAGGCCGATGCGCCGCTCCGGCAGATCGAGACCGAGCGTATGGCGCATCGGGCGGCTGAGCCACGGATCGCCGCGGGTGTCCGGCGGCCAGACGCCCTCGACCAGTCCGCCCAGCACCAGGCGGTCGACCGATTGCAAACGCGCTTCGAGCGGTCCGTAGATGCGCACCCGCACGTCGGCCTCGGGCCGGCGCACCGGGCGGTCGGCAATCGCCGCGTGGAACAGCTCGACGTAATCGCCCCGTGCGACGGCGAGCGCGCCCGACAGGGCGATGTCGTCGAAGGCTTGTGCCAGTTCGTCGGTGAGGCCGCCGGCAAGCGCGGTCACTGCTTGTTCGTGCCGCTCGGCGATGACGCGGAACGGCTGCGCGCCCGGCGGCAGCGTCTCCAGCGGTGCGAGCGCGGCCTTCAGCTTGGCGATCAGATCGGCGGCGACATCGAGCTCGCTGATGTGGATGGATGTGCGCGGATCGGACCGATGCAATGACGACGGTTGCTTGCCGTGGAGTTTCGTAAGCTCGCCGCGAAAGGTCTGCAACGCGTGCTCCAGTCCGGCGGTGTGGGCTTTGGGCCGCGGTCCGCGCAGCACTGCCCGCTCCAGGATGGCGGTCGCGGCGGCGTCGAGCCGGCACAGCGGATGCTTCAGCAGGGCCAGCAGCGTCACCGGCGGAAGGTCCTCCAGCGCGGCCTCCGCCACCAGCCGTGCAAATACGCCGGCGGGGGTGTCGGCCAGCGCATCGCCGCCGGAATCGTCCACCGGCACGTCCCAGCGTTTCAGCGCCGCGCGGACGCGGCGAGCCAGCGCCCGATCCGGCGTGACCAGCGCCGCGATCTTGCCGGGCGTGGTCATCGCCTCGCGCAGCGCCACCGCGATGGCCAGCGCTTCTTCCTCGGCGTTGCTCGCCTCGATGGCCGTAACGTTGGACATCGCGGCGTCGGCATGCGTGATGAACCCGGGCTGCGTCAACCGCACCTGCCAGAGTTCGCTCGTGGCGGCGGGCCGCAACGCCTCCGAGACGAGCCGCTCGCGGCCGTGCGGCCTGGGCGGGTCCAGCGTCATCACGGCGTCGCGGACAATGCCGATGCGCCGCAGCAGCGCCGCCATCGCGAACTGCGGATGGCCGTGCGCCGCCTCGCCGTCGAGGCTGCCGATGGTGTCCCAGGTCGCGGCGTCGAGATCGGTGTCGAGGCCCGGTAGCACCAGCGCGCCGTGCGGCAGCGCGGCGATGGTTGCGAGCAGCGTCGCGGTCGCCGGGATAGAGCCGGTGGAGCCCGCCGCGATCACCGGCCCGGTCGCGGCGGCGAGGCGCTTGCTCTCCGCCGCGATGAGAAGGTCGCGGCGCGCGGCCGGTTCGATGCGGCCGCTCTCGTCGAGATGCGCCCCCCAGGCCGGGTGGATGAACTTCAGGAACCGCAGCGTGATCTGCCAGTACTCGTCGTGATCGTCGGGAACCAGACCTTCGAGCCGGTCCCACGGCACCTGCCGGGTCGCCATATCGTCCATCAGCCGCGCCAGATCCTGCGCGAGCGAATAGGCCGCCGCCGGACTGTTGGCGATCAGCGGCGCCTGGCCGCGGTCGCGCGGCGCGATGGTCGCCGCCCATCTCAGGATCAACTCGGCGAGCGGCAGCGCGCGGCCCAGTCCGTCGAGCGACTTCGGCAGATCGAGCGTTGCGCCGTCGGTCTCGCCGAGTGCCGCTTCGGCGAAGGCAATCTCGTCCTCATCGACGTCGCCGATCGGCACGATGCGCGGCAGGATCGCGGCGTCGGCTTTCAGAACATCGAGAAAGATCTTCTGCGCCAGCCGGCAGGCGCGCCGTGTCGGCAAATAGATCGTCGCGCCGGCCAGCGCCAGCGGGTCGGCGCCCGGCTTGAAGCCCAGGCCGAGCCGGTCCTGCATCAACGCCTCGATCAGCGCCGGCAGGAACGGCGCCGACGCCGGGATCGTGAAGACGCGCGGTCGATGGGCCATGACGTTCGCATTGTGTCACGCCCGGGCAGGCGGGCGATGCGGCATTTGCCGAGTCGCCACAGATAAGCGCCGCTGTTGATAAGGCCAGTGGGCCGCTATCCCGCGCTGGCGGCGATCGCCGCCTCGGCCTCGGTGATCGCGCCCGGCGTGCCCACATGCATCCATACGCCTTCGAGCCGCAGCCCATGCAGCCGGCCGGTGGCCTCGGCTTTGTCGAACAGCGTGTTGAGCGAGAATGCCCCGGCCGGTGCGCCGTGAAACAGCTCCGGCCGCAGGATCGCCACGCCGGCATACACGAACGGCGCGATCTGGCGCTCGGCACGCCGCGTCAGCCGGCCGTCGGGGGTCATGGTGAAGTCGCCCCGGCCGGAATAGCCGATGCTGGCCGCGACGGGCGCCAGCAGCAGCAGCGCGTCCATGCTGGATGGATCGAACGCTTCGGCCAGCCGGTCGAGATTGGGCTTCACGCCGTCGATCCAGATGGTGTCGGCGTTGACATGGATGAACGGTTCCCCGCCGATCGAGCCGAGCGCCTTCACCACGCCGCCGCCGGTGTTGAGCAACGCAGCGCGCTCGTCGGAGATGACGATGTGCGGCGCGGTCCGGCCGTTGAGATGGTCTTCGATCATGCCGGCAAGATAGTGCACGTTGACCACGGCGCGCTCGACGCCGGCGGCGGCGAGGCGGTCCAGCACATGGTCGAGCAGCGGCTTGCCGGCGACCGGCACCAGCGGCTTCGGCATGCGATCGGTCAGCGGCCGCATGCGCTCGCCGAGGCCGGCGGCGAGCACCATGGCGGTGCGGGGAACGGTGGGCATTGGTGGGACGTCTCTTAAGTTTGCGGCGGGGTGGGCGGCTGTACGTTCAGGCTGTACCAATCCTGCAGCGCCGCCAGAGACGGATGCGCCAGTGACCGCTGCAAATAGCCCCATACGCGCGGCATGTGTCGGATGTATTGCGGTTTGCCGTCGCGGCGGTCGAGCCGCGCGAAGATACCCAGGATTTTCGAGGCGCGCTGCGCGGCAAGCGTGGCGTAGAGGCGGATGAAATCCGCTGGCTCGAAATTGGCGTCGGTCTCGCTGCGCCGGGTCACGTATTGCCCGAGCAGCGACACCTCCAGCAGCTCCGGCACATCGACGCGGGCGTCCTGCAGCAGCGAGGCGACGTCGTAGGCGGCGGGACCCATCATGGCGTCCTGGAAATCCAGCAGGCCGACGCGGGCAACGTCGAGCCGCTCCTGGAGCCAGATCAAGTTGGGTGAATGAAAATCGCGCAGCACCCAGGTGGGCGTCGCGTCGAGCGGGCCCTGCAATGCATCGGTCCACAGCGCGGTGTAGTCGGCACGGACCTGGTCGCTGGCGGTGACGCCGAGCCGCGGCAGATACCAGTCGAGCAGCAGATCGAGTTCGATCAGATAGGCGTCGAGATCGTACGGCGGCAGTGAATGGATCACGTGCGGCGCCACCTGGATCGCGGGGGCAGCTCCTGGCTGTGCAGCGCCACCAGCACATCGACCGCCGCGGCGTAGCGATCTTCGATCGGCGCCGGCGGGTCCCCGGTCACCACCGGCTCCGAGCCCAGGTCCTCGATGATCAGCAGGCCCTCGGCCAGTTCCGCCTCGTAAATGTGTGGCGTGGAGAAGCCGTGCGCGCGCAGCCCGTTCGCCATGCCGACGAATGGCACGATGTCCTCGGCGAGATGTGCGATCTGGCTGTACGGCTTGCCGTCGCGCACCGGCGGGCCGTCCGGCCGGCGCGGCGCGTTCATCAGGATGGCGCGCTGGTCGCCGAGCCTCAGCCGCTCGTACGAGCGGGTCGAGGCGTCGCCCTGGATGCGTTTGCGTTCGGCCTGGCCGAAGCCACCGGCATCCAGGAAGCGGCGGATTGCCGGGATGCGTTCGGCGCGCGCGGCGAACGTGCCGTAGCCGGTGACGCGCGCGTTGCGGTGTTCGGGGCCGGCCTTCGGTTCCAGCGTAAACGCTACGTCGAGCCGGTCCGGCGGCAGGAAGCCGGCGGCCCGATCCGGCCATTCCAGCAGCACCACGGCGTCCTTCGGCAGGTCGTCGAAGCCGAGTTCGGCGAGTTCGCCCGGACCTTCCAGCCGGTAGAGGTCGGCGTGAACCACGGGGAAGCGCGGCAGGTCGTAGGTCTGCATCAGGGTGAAAGTCGGGCTCGGCACCGGGATTTCCGGGTTGTCGGCGAGATAGCGGATCATCGCGCGGGCAAACGTGGTCTTGCCGGCGCCAAGGTCGCCCGACAGCGTAATGAGGTCGCCCGGCTCCAGCGCCGCGGCGATCTCGGTCACGAATCGCTCGGTGGCACGCTCGTTGGCGAGCGCCACCGTGAAGCTCGATCCGCCGGAAGAAAGGGGAAGCATTGGGCGATTCCTAGTGAGACGGTGGACTCTCCGCCGTCATTCCGAGCGCCGCTATAAGCGCCGTCCATAACCCCAGTCTTAATGTATCGGAAGACCGAGGTTATGGATTCCGCGATCGGGCATGCCGCTAGCCCCGGAGTGACGCGGAGTCACGCTTTTCAACAACTTGCTTGGTCTGAAGTGGCTCCAGGCGGCCGATGTCGGCGGAAACCTCCGCGAATTGTCCTGCGGGGACGGCCGAGCTCCTCTTGACGTGGATCAACGCGCGGTCAGCGCAGGCAAGGAAGAGTGGATGCGGCCTCAGAGTCCTTGAGTTGCTGAGCCAAAAAAGGAGTCGAGATGATCATGCGCCCAGCGGTCACGCTCAGCGTTGCCGTCGGAACGTTTCTGGCGGCGTTGCAACCGCTCGCTGCTCAAAGTTCGCGAGGAAATGCCGAGTCGGGCCGCCTCTATTCGGTCAACTGGTGTACCGAATGCCATTCGGTTGAGCCGGAAACGGCCGGCATTGGCCGGTTTGCACCCGATTTTTCGGCTGTTGCCAAGTCTCCGTCGACGTCGGCTTCCGGACTGAAAGCGTTTCTGCGGTCCGAACACATCCACATGCCAAGCTACGCGCTGAAGCCGGCCGAGGTGGACGACATCGTCTCCTACATCCTCAGCCTCAGGCGCAAGTAAGCGCCGTCGGTTCCATTCGTGATCGAACTGTCACCCGTCCAGACCGGAGCCAAACTCCCCATGCGAATGCTGTTCGCGCTCGGTGCTTCCCTGGTGATGGTTCTCGCAACGCAGCAGCCGACGCGCGCCCAAAGTCCAAAGGCGGAGGTGGAAGAGGGGCACGCCTACGCCAAGGAGTGGTGTACCGGATGCCACCGGGTCGATTCGGAAAAGGCTGGAGTGTTCGCCGCCGACTTCGCAGAGGTCGCCAAACTTCCGTCAACGACCGCCTTGTCGCTGAAGGTCTTTCTTCAGACCAGCCACAAGGATATGCCCAATTTCATACTGAATCCGGCGGAAGCCGATGCCATCATCGCCTACATCCTGAGCCTCAAGCCCAGGTGAAGCCGCGGTGGCGGTTAGCTCCTACGCCACTTTTCGCTCCGGCTCGGCATGGTGCTCGACGGGGAAGCTGCACTCCACCCGGGTGCCCTGGCCGACAGCGGAATCCAGCGTCACCGTGCCGCCGTGCAACTCGACGAACGAGCGCACGATGGAAAGGCCGAGCCCCGCGCCACGGTGGCGCGAGCCCTGCGAATGCGATTCAAACCAGTCGAACACCCGGCCCTGCACTTCGGGCGGGATGCCCGGGCCGGTGTCGGTGACTGCGAACACAACGGCGTCGGGACGGCGCTCGGCGGCGAGCGTGATCGTCGCGCCTGGCGGCGAGAAGCCGACCGCGTTGGCGAGCAGGTTGAACAGCACCTGCCGGATGCGGCGCTCGTCGGCGGCGAAGCTGCCGATATCGTCGGCGGCGCGGATGTCGAGGGTGATGTTGTCCTTGATCAGGCGGTCGCGGATGCCTTCGGCAGCCGCGTGCATGGTCTGGCGGACGTCGACCTCGCCGAGATTGAGCTTCATTGCGCCGGCGTCGATGGTGGCGAGATCGATAATGTCGTTGATGATCGCCAGCAGCGCGTTGGTCGAGGTGTTGATGTAGCCGAGATACTCGCGCTGCTTGCCGCTGAGCGGGCCGATGCTCGGCTCACCCATCAACGAAGCGAAGCCGATGATGTTGGTGAGCGGCGAACGCAGTTCGTAGGAAACGTGGTGGACGAAATCCACCTTGAGCGCGTCGGCGGTTTCCAGCGCTTCGTTCCGCTCGCGCAATGCCCGCTCGACATTGATGGTGTCGGTCACGTCAAGGAACGCGACCAGCGTGGCGCCGTCTGGCAGCGGCACCGTGATCAGATCGGCGACGCTGCCGTTGCGAAGCTCCAGGCGGCTCTTGACCACCTCGCGGCCTTCGATCGCCGTCACCGTGCCGTGCAATGCGCGCCACAGGCTGTCGTCGTCGTAGAGATCCTTGCACCAGCCGATCACGGCTTCGATGTGCGGCCGCTCGGCCAGTGCCAGCGGCTGGAGCCGCCACATGTCGGCGAAGGCCGGATTGTGCAGGCGCAGCCGTCCGTCGCTGCCGAACACCGCGACAGCTTCGGCGAGGTTATCGAGGGTTTCGCCCTGCACGCGGATCATCGCGTCGTAGCGGCGCACCATGTCCAGCCGCTCGGTCACGTCCTCGAACAGATAGGTCACCCCGCCCTGCGGGTTGGGCGTGGTGACGACGCGCATGGTGCGGCTGTCCGGCAGATGCCACAGGTGCTCATCCGCATCGGTGGCGCGATAGGCCTCGTGCAACGCGGCCTTCCACTCGCGGAAGTCCTTTTCCTCGGGAAGCTTGCGCGACGCGCGCAGGCGGTCGAGCACGGCGGAATCAGTCGGGTTCTGGTCGAGGAATCCGGTGTCGAGCTCCCACAGCGAACGATAGGCGGCGTTGTAGAACGTCAGCCGCTGGTCGGCGGTGAAGATGGCGACGCCGGTTGCGAGCTGGTCGAGAGTGCGGCGGTGGGCGTCGTTGATGCGGTTGAGTTCGCTCCGCATCATCTCGGCTTCGGTCGCGTCGATGCCGATGCCAGCGCTGCCCTTGCGGGTCGGAACGTCGAGCACGTCGAAGCTGCGGCGGCTGCCGGCGACGATGGCGGGCGTGCGGGCGACGTAGTTCGCGCCGGCGCCGCGGGCGCGGCGGGCTTCGTCGCGGGCAAAGCGGGTCAGCAGCTCCATCGAGCGCGCGATCACCTCCGCCGGGTCACGGGCTTCGACCGCGCGGGCGTAGGCCGGATTGACGAATGTGAGTGCGCCGGCGACGTCGCGGGCCCACACCGGCGACGGCAGCGCATCGATCAGCGCGCGCAGCGATTCCATTTCGCCCGAGAGACGTTCGTGGCGGGCGTTGAGTTCGGCGAGTTCGCGCTTGAGGCCGCTGGCGTCGCGCAGGCGCAGTACCGCCCGCCCACCGACGGCGCGTCCGTCAGCCTCCACCGCGCGTCCGGCGTTGGTCATCAGCTGCATCGAGAAGGCTTCGCCATCGGCGCGCAATGCGTCGACGGCGTGCTCCATCGCCTGCGCCTTGTCGGCCTCCAGCCAGGAGCCGAACGCCAGCACGCGTTGCGGCACCGAGCCGGTGGTGAACAGCGTGGTGTCGCCGGTGATGTCGGGTTCGTTATCGGCCGCCGCCCACGAGACGAGAATCTGCGGCTCCGACATCAGCAGCGCCTGGAAACGATCGCGCTCGGCATTGAGTGCCATGATCTCGTCGCGTGCCGCTGTATCGGCGGCGCTGGCGCGCTGCCGCGTGCGAACCAGCATGATCGAGGTCAGCACGGCGAACAGCAGCACGCCGAGGATCAGCACCAGGGCGATGGTGTCGCCGCCGTTGATATCGGCGAGCATGTCGAACGTGGCGTTGAAACGCGGCTGTTCGGCGCGAACAAGCGTCACGTCAGAGCCGAACATGATGAGGACAGCGGCGCAGAGACCGAGCTGCCGCGGGTGAGCCCAGTGACTCCCGCCCGTCGCCCGGACCGTTTCCGGCATATCCGATGTGCCCCTGCGCAGCCGGTGCCGCTGCTACCGCCTACGAATCATTGAGACTTTACGCACAAGGGGAATCGCGCCGAAAGAGTCCAGATCGCGAACGCGCGCGGTGTGTTGCCAAATGGACTCGCGCCGATGCGGCCTGGAGACGCAAAAGCAGTGTTTCCGCAAAGACTCAGGCGAGGACGTCGCGCAGCGGCTCGGCCTTGCGCACCAGTTCGTCGAGGTTGATGCGGCTGAGGGCCACTGAGAACGTCTGTTCGGCTTGGCCGACCGCGGGAATCACGACCTGATTGAGCAGTGGAGAGCCGGCCGCTGCGACGGGATCGCCGGGTTCCTCGATGGTGCCGGCCGCGCGCAAGATGTCGTCGGCGGTGATTCGGCGGCGCTCGCGCGCCAGTTCATACCCGCCGCGCGGTCCCCGGATGCCTTTCAGGATGCCGACACGCACCAGCGCCTGGAGCACGGGCTCCAGGTGGCGGGCCGGCAAATGATGACGGGAGGCCAAGTTTTTGGCGGACACCGGTTTCCCCCCGCCGTGCATCGCCACATCTATCACTGCGGCAATCGCGAGGAGGCATTTGCGGGATAAAAGTGCCATGCCCAATAGAATCCATTATATCGCATAACGGTATTATATTACGGATGGTTTTTCAGCTTTTTGTCAATGATCCCTTGCCCCGTTGACCCAAACCCCTTGGTCCCTCTGCGGGTTCCGCCTAGATTTTCGGCAATCACAAGATGTGCACGGAAAACAGGCGCGATTACAAGTTGAGCAATTCGCTCCCCGCGCTCGACTGCAAATGATTCGCTTCCCAGATTGACCAGAATGACTTTGATCTCTCCGCGATAGTCGGCATCGACCGTGCCGGGAGAGTTCAGCACTGTGAGGGCTTGGCGGGCGGCGAGACCGGAGCGGGGCCGAACCTGCCCCTCGGTCATCTTCGGCAGGGCGATCGCTATCCCGGTCGGAATCAGCGCCCGTCCGCCCGGCGGAATGACGACCGGCGCACCGGCCGGCACCGCTGCCATCAGATCGAGCCCGGCGGCGCCCGCGCTTTGATACGCCGGCAGCGGCAAACCCGCCGCGTGCGGCAACTGCATCACTTTGACTTTCATCGATGTCCCCGCCGATCTCATGTTCGCTCGCTCAGCGCCGCCGCGATTCGCGCGACCAGCGCCGCCGCGACCTCGGTCTTCGATTGCGGCGGCCAATCCTCGACACTTTTCGCGGTGACCAGGTGAATCGTGTTGCTGTCGCCGCCCATGATGCCGGTTTCCGGCGAGACGTCGTTCGCTAGGATCCAGTCGCACGCCTTGCGAATCAATTTCTGCTTGGCATGCTCGACGACATGCTGCGTCTCTGCGGCGAAGCCGATGACCAGCTTCGGCCGTCCCGCCTTGCGATGCGCGATGGTCGACAGGATGTCGGGATTCTCGACCAGCGCCAGCTCAGGCGATTGTTTGCCGGTCTTCTTGATCTTCTCGCGGCTGTTCGCGGCGGTCCGCCAGTCGGCAACCGCGGCGGCGAACACCGCGACATCGGCAGGCAGCGCTGCTTCCACAGCCGCGAGCATCTCGCGCGCGCTCTCGACCTTGACCACGTTGACGCCGCGCGGATCGGGCACGTTCACCGGCCCGGACACCAGCGTCACATCCGCGCCGGCGCGGGCGGCGGCTTCGGCGATGGCGTGGCCCTGCTTGCCGGAGGAGCGGTTGGCGATGTAGCGGACCGGATCGATCGGCTCGTGCGTCGGTCCCGATGTCACCAGCATGCGAACACCGGCCAGCACGCCGGAATCCGGCGCGAGCAGCCGCTGAGCAGCCGCGACGATCTCCAGCGGCTCCGCCATCCGGCCGACGCCGGCCTCGCCGCTCTCGGACATTTCGCCACGATTCGGCCCCACGAGTTCCACGTCTTCAGCCTTGAGCAGCGCGATATTCCGCCGTGTCGCGCCGTTGTTCCACATGAGCGGGTTCATTGCAGGCGCGAGCAAAATCGTCTTGTCGGTCGCGAGCAAAACCGCCGAGGCGAGGTCGTCGGCGAGGCCGTGCGCCATCTTCGCCATCAGATCGGCGGTGGCCGGCGCCACCACAATCAGCGCCGGCTCGCGGGCCAGCCGGATGTGGCCGACATCGAACTCCGAATGGGCGTCGAACAGGTCGAGATACGGATGCTCGCCGGCCAGCGCGCCGACGGACAGCGGCGTGATGAACTTCTGCGCCGCCGCCGTCATCACCACGCGCACCGCGATGCCGCGCTCGCGCAGCCGGCGAATCAGATCGAGCGATTTATACGCAGCGATGCCGCCGCCGATGATGAGCAGGATGTGTGGCGCGTCGGCGGGCTTGCGGCCGGGCTTCGGCGCGGCGCTCACCTCGGCGAAGGCCGCCTCGTCGCCGGCGGCGCTGCGCAGGATGGTCCGCACCTCGTCCTCGACCGAGCGGCCGTTTTTCGCGGCGCGCAGCCGGAGCCGCTTCTTCAGCTTTTCATCGAGCTGGCGGACGGTGAGCGAGGCCATGTTGAAATCTCGAAGAGTTTGCAACCTTGTCCGCCTTCGCAGCATGAGCCCGGCCGCCGCGCGGAACCGTTGCGAGGATAGCGCATGATTGCAATGCAATCAATGCAATCAACATCTGAACCAGGGCGCCCGAATGCGTAGGGTGGGCTAAGGCGCATCAGCGCCGTGCCCACGTGCAAGGTCGGTTTTGCAGACGGGGTCGAAAACGCCTGGGCACGCTTCGCTTTGCCCACCCTACGGCTCGATGCTCACCTGGTGCTGAGAATGCAGGACGCGTGATGCGTTGCCTGCCAAATCACCGCAGCAGCAGCCAGATCGCCCAGGCCAGCAGCGCCGCGATCACCCAAAGCGCCGCGGTCATCCAGCGGCCGCGCCGGGCCTCGGCCTGGCCGATGGCGGCGACGGTTTCCGGCGCCAGCACCAGACCGTCGCGGGTGATGGCGTCGAGCTGTTCGACCAGCACCGCGCCGCGCGTCATCAGGCCCGGCATGCCGGCGAGGAAATTCGTCGCGTTGGTGGCGGCGTCCTCGATCCGCCCGGCTGGCCCCAGATGCCGTTCCATCCATTCGCGCACCACCGGCTCCGACACCGTCCACATGTCGAGCTTGGGATCGAGCGAGCGGGCGACGCCCTCGACCACCACCATCGTCTTTTGCAGCAGCAGCAGTTCGGGCCGGGTGCGCATGTCGAACAGGCCGGTGACCTCGAACAGCAGCATCAACAGCTTCGCCATCGAGATTTCATCGGCGGGGCGGCTGTGGATCGGCTCGCCGATGGCGCGGATCGCCTGCGCGAAATTCTCCACCGAATGGTGCGCCGGCACATAGCCCGCCTCGAAATGCACCTCGGCGACGCGCTGATAGTTGCGGGTGATGAAGCCGTAGAGAATTTCGGCGAGGAAGCGGCGCTCCTTCGGACTGAGCCGGCCCATGATGCCGAAGTCAACAAAGGTGAGCGTGCCGCTGGCATCGACGAACAGATTTCCCGGATGCATATCGGCGTGGAAGAAGCCGTCGCGCAGGGCGTGGCGCAGGAACGTCTGGATTACCGTGTGGGACAGATGCTTGAGGTCGAAACCGTTCGCTTCGAGCGCGGCGCGGTCGTAGAGCGGCGTGCCGTCGATCCACTCCAGGGTGAGCACGTCCTTGCCGGTACGGTCCCAGTCGATCGAGGGCACGCGGAAGTCCGGATCGGCCTTGGTGTTCTCCGTCATCTCCGATAGCGCGGCCGCCTCCAGGCGGAGGTCCATCTCCAGGGCGACGGAGCGCCGCAGCGTGCTGACCGCCTCGATCATGCGCAGCCGCCGCGCCTCCGCCGAAAAATTCTCGGCCTGGGTGGCGGCGAAGGTCAGGGCTTCGAGGTCGGCGCGGAAGCGGCGCTCGACGTTCGGCCGCAGCACCTTAACGGCGACGGTCTTGCGGCCATCGGGCGTCACCACCTCGGCGCGATGCACCTGCGCGATCGAAGCCGCGGCGACTGGTGGGCCGAACGCCGCGTAGATGTCGGTCAGCGGCTTGCCGAGCGTCGCCGTCACCACGCCTTCGGCCTCGGCCTGCGGGAACGGCGCTATCTTGTCCTGCAGCGATTCCAGATCGTGCGCGAGGTTGACGCCGACCACATCGGGCCGCGTCGCAAGAAACTGGCCGAGTTTCACGTAGGTCGGGCCAAGCCGGGTAAAGGCCGCGGCGAGGCGGCCCCGCTTGCTGTCGCTGCTGGGGCGCTCGACCAGCCGCGCCAGCCGAACCGCTGTCTGCGCCGGAAATGGCAGCGCGGCGGGATCGGCGAGGCCGAGCACGCCCTCGCGTGCGAACACGAAGCCGGCGCGGCCGAGACGCACGAGATGGGAGAGCGCGGAGATCATGCGTACCTTGGACCGAATTCTGCAACGCGCAGAGCGCGCTCCCTCCCCCGCGAGCGGGGGAGGGGTGGGGAGGGGGATGCAGCATGCGCCGAAGCGCCCCCTCCCTGACCCTCCCCTGCAAGCGGGGGAGGGGACGCCGTGACGCGGTCGGCGCGAAGCAGCGAGGGCACAGCGATCACAGCCGCCAGCCGGAATGCAGCGCCACTACGCCGCCGGTCATCGTTTCGAACGAGACGCGGCGAAGGCCAGCCGCGCGCATCATTGCGGCGAACTGTTCGGGGCGCGGAAACTTGCGGATCGACTCGACCAGATAGCGGTACGCCTCGGCGTCGCCGGTCACTGCGCGGCCAACCCGCGGAATCACGTTGAACGAATAGAGATCGTAGAGGCGATCGAGGCCGGGCACATCGACCGAGGAAAATTCCAGGCAGAGAAAATGCCCGCCGATGCGTAGCACGCGGTGAATTTCCGCCAAAGCCACATCGATGCGCGGAACGTTGCGGATGCCGAATGCGATGGTGACGGCGTCGAAGCTCTTGTCGGGGAGCGGCAGCGCCTCGGCGTTGGCCTCGATGAAGTCGATGTCGTGGCCGAGCTTGGCGGCGCGCTCGCGGCCGACCGCCAGCATCTCGGTGTTGATGTCGCCTACGGTGACGCGGGTGCCCGAGCCGCCGCGTTCAATGGTCCGGAAGGCGACGTCGCCGGTGCCGCCGGCCAGGTCGAGAACGGAGAACGCCCGGTCTCCCTTCGGCGGATTGATCGCGGTGACAAGCGCCTCTTTCCAGGGGCGGTGCAGACCCCCCGACAACAGGTCGTTCATCAGGTCGTAGCGCCGCGCCACCGAATGAAACACGTCGTCCACCAGGGCCTGCTTGTCGCCAAGCGGCACCTTGCGGAAGCCGAAATCGGCCTCTGAACTAGCGTTTACCGTGCTGCGGCTCATCCGAAAGTCCTTTGCGGACAGGACCATAGCGCGGCGGAGGCGGGGAGGCTATCTGTGATCGGCCCGTCTCCGCCAAGGCGCCTGATATGCCCGAACTGCCCGAAGTCGAAACCGTACGCCGCGGGCTTGCCCCTGCGATGGAAGGCGCGCGTTTCGACGAAGTGGTGACCCATCGTGGCGATCTGCGCTGGCCTTTCCCGAAGGATTTTGTCGCGCGGCTGAAGGGTCAGACGGTGATCGGCCTGGGGCGGCGGGCGAAGTATCTGCTGGCCGACTTATCGTCCGGCGAGGTGCTGCTGATGCATCTCGGCATGTCCGGCTCGTTCCGCGTGGACCGCGATGGCGAGGCCACCACGCCCGGCGCATTTCATTACCGGCGGTCGGATTTCGGCGCGCACGATCATGTCGTGTTCCGGATGTCGTCGGGCGCGACGATCGCGTTCAACGATCCGCGCCGCTTCGGCTGCATGAAGCTGTTTGCGCGCCAGGCGATCGACGATGAGCCGCTGTTGCGCGAACTTGGGCCGGAGCCGCTGGGCAACGCGTTCGACGCCGCGATGCTGGCTGCGGCCTGCGCGGGAAAGAAGACCAGCATGAAGGCAGCGCTGCTCGATCAAAGTGTCGTCGCGGGGCTGGGCAACATCTATGTCTGCGAGGCGCTGAACCGATCGCGGATTTCGCCGCGGCGCAAGGCGGCGACTCTGGCGACGCGCTCGGGCGCGCCGCACGAACGCACGCCGCCGTTGGTCGATGCAATCAAGGCGGTGCTCGCGGATGCCATCGAGGCCGGGGGCTCTTCATTGCGCGACCACCGGCAGACTTCGGGCGAGCTTGGCTATTTCCAGCACAGCTTCCGGGTCTATGACCGCGAGGGCGAGCGCTGCCCGACGCGCGGCTGCCCGGGCGCCATCAAGCGCATCGTGCAGAGCGGGCGTTCGACATTTTTCTGTCCGGTGTGCCAGAAGTAACGCTCTTGCGCACCGGCGCGCGCAGGAGCCTGATAGTCTCAAAGGCCGGCGAAAAGGCGGACACATGAGCACGCAGAACGTTCTGGTCGAAGCCAAGGGCCGCGTCGGCGTCATAAGGTTCAACCGGCCGCAGGCGCTCAATGCGCTCAACGCCGCGCTGGTGGCCGAACTCAACACAGCGCTCGAAGCCTTCGAGAAGGACGACGGCATCGGCTGCATCCTTATCACCGGCTCGGAGAAGGCGTTCGCCGCCGGCGCCGACATCAAGGAGATGGCGGGCATGAGCTACGCCGATGTGAGCCTCGGCGATTTCGCCGGCGACCAGGATCGCATCTCGCACATGCGCAAGCCGGTGGTCGCGGCGGTGGCGGGCTTCGCGCTTGGCGGCGGCTGCGAGATGGCGATGCAGTGCGATCTCATCATCGCCGCCGACAACGCCAAGTTCGGCCAGCCGGAGATCAAGCTCGGCGTCATTCCGGGCATCGGCGGGACGCAGAGGCTGACGCGGGCGATCGGCAAGGCCAAGGCGATGGATCTGGTTCTGACCGGTAGGATGATGGACGCCGCCGAGGCGGAGCGCTCCGGGCTGGTCGCGCGCGTGGTGCCGGCGGCGAGCTTGATGGAGGAGGCGATGAAGATCGCCGAGGCCATCGCCGGCATGGGCCTTCCGTCGGTATATGCGGCAAAGGAGAGCGTCAACCGCGCGTTCGAGGCCACGCTGAAGGAGGGCCTGCTGTTCGAGCGCCGCGTATTCCACGGGCTGTTCGCGACCGAGGATCAGAAGGAAGGCATGGCGGCGTTCGTCGAAAAGCGCCCGGCGAAGTTCAAGAATAAATAGATATCTCAGTCGTTCTTGCGCGCGCCACTCGTTCGTCATTGCCGGGCTTGACCCGGCACGCCCGCGTCCATCTACGAAGAATGATGAATCCCCGGGTCAAGCCCGGGCATGACGCGGAGAGGTGGCTGCGGGACAAAAACGTAGTGGCGTGTTGCTTGGATTACCGGGCCGCGCGGATTATTTCCTGACGCAAATCACCCGTGTCACCGACGCCTTGCTGTCCTCGACGCCGGGCTTGCCGGAGGCCGGCGCCACGTAATTCGCCTCAAGGAAATTCCGGATGCGATCGACCGGCACCACGCCGGCTTGCAACGCGCCGCCGGGGCCGGCCACCACCGGCGACTTCATCACCACAATACCGGCGAAGCGGCCCTGCGGATCGAGCACCGCCGCGCCGGCGAAGCCGAGCGCCGGTGCGCTCTCCAGCAGCCGGGTGCTTGCGTCAGCGCCGAGCCGCGCATTGGCGGGGGATATGGCCGCGCCACCGCCCTGGGCCTGCGGATCGGCGATGCCGAGCAAAGTGACGTTCGGCGCGCTGGGCATTGCGCTGCCAATCATGCCGATCGGAGTGAGGTTGCGCGCGCCATAGACGCGCAGCAGCACGAGTTCGCCGCTGACGTCGGTGGCGATGCGCTCGGCGTTGCCGATCCCGGGCAGGGCGATGACATTGCAGCCGTCGAGCAGATTGCGGTCGGTGAGCACATGGCCGGTGGCCGAGACGAACACGCCGGTGCCGTACTCGACCTTGCGGCGCGGAGCGTCGGCGCCGGCCACGGTGAAGCCGCTCGGGAACGGCACGAAGGCACTTGAAATCGGCGCCACCAGCGGATCGCCGGTGCCCTCCATCGCCTGGTCGTAGACGATGGTGATGCCGCGCACCTCGCCGTTCCGGGCGTAGGCGCGCACCACCATTTTCTTCAGCCCCTGCATGCCGGTGATGACGAAGCTGTCGGCCTGCAGGTCGCTGCGCTCGATGCGGCGGCGCGCCATCTTCTTCTGCTGGTCGAACACCGCGTCGAGCGTCGCGCCGGTGTCGATGCGGAAGGTCTCGATCTGCATCTGGCCCTGATCGGAGGCCCAGCGGGTGCCGCTCTGCAGCGCGGTGACTTTGGTGGCGAACTTGCCGGGCAGGCCGACGCGCGCGCCGGTCACGGTATCCTCGGCGAGGCGCCAGCCGACCGATTGCTTGCGCGGCTCGACGGCGGCGGCGAGCGCCTTGCGCTCCTCCGCGCTCATCACGCCGGTGACCGGATTCTTGTGCCGGGTCTGGTAGGCTTTGACGGCGGCGACAAGGCGTTCGCTGAACTCGCCGTCGATCGGGCCGGTGAAATCGCCGCCCCAGGTGAGATCGTTCTGGATCGCGGCGCGCTCGGCGGCCGGGATCGCGGCATAGGCGTCCTGCAGACCGGATGGCTTGAGCGGCGCCGCCGACGGCGCGCTGCCGGTGGTGGAAGGCTTCTCCTTGTGGGCGGCTGTGGCCTTCGGCTTGGGTTTGCTGTCGGGCTTTGCCGCCGGTTTCGCGTCGGGCTTGGCCGCAGGCTTTGCTTCCGGTTTGGCCTCAGGTTTGGCTTCGGCGGGCGGCGCAGCCGGCCCGGGATTGGCCCGCGGGTCGCTCTGGGCGAGCGCCGCCGAACCCCCGACAACCACAGCTAAAATCGCGGCGAATACGCGCATACCAGCCCCGAAAACGCAGGAAACGCACACTAGCCGAAAAGGCGGCGATGGCCAATGATGCGCGCTCCCTGCGAAAGTGCGGTTTCATGCTGACGCCCGACGAACTGGAACGCTACGCCCGGCATATCGTGCTGCGCGAGGTCGGCGGGCCCGGGCAGGCGGCGCTCGGCCGCGCCCGCGTGCTGGTGATCGGCGCCGGCGGGCTCGGCGCGCCGGTGCTGCTGTACCTCGCCGCGGCGGGCGTCGGCACCCTTGGCGTGATCGACGACGATGCGGTGGCGTTGTCGAACCTGCAGCGGCAGGTGATCCACGGCACGCCGGACGTCGGCCATCCGAAGGTGGACAGCGCCGCCGCCGCGATCGCGCGGCTTAATCCGAATGTGACAGTCGCGACCCATGCCGAGCGGTTAACGGCGCAGAACGCGCGGGCGCTGATTTCGCAATATGACATCGCCGCCGACGGCTCGGACAACTTCGCCACCCGCTATCTCGTGTCGGACACATGCTTTTTCGCCGGCAAGCCCCTGATCACCGCGGCGGTCGGCACCTTCGACGGCACGCTGACCACGCTCCGGCCGCATGAGCGCGGCCGCGACGGCAAGCCGAACCCGACGTATCGCTGCCTGTTTCCGGAGGCGCCGCCGCCCGGCACGGTCCCGGCCTGCGCCGAGGCCGGAATCCTCGGCGCGCTGACCGGCGTGCTCGGTTCGATGATGGCGCTGGAGGTGATCCGCGAGATCGTCGGCTTCGGCGAGGGGCTGGTCGGGCGGATGCTGATGGTGGACGCGCGGGCGATGCGTTTCGAGACGCTGAACTACGCCTGGGACCCGGGCAATCCGCTGAGCGGCGATCGGCCGACGATCAAGGATTTAACAAAGCACGCATAAGGTTTGGGCGCCCCGATGTTTACGCTGGATATCTTCGGCGCTTAACCAGACTCCGTTGTTTCGGTGCAAACGGCACCAGCCCTCTTCACGAACAATAGGGTTGCGACGTACGATACCCTGTCTGAATGGCCCGGGGGGGGCTATGAGGAAGGTACGGGGTGGCCGGAATTCGCCGGCATTCGATATTTGAATAACGACGCTGTTCGCGGCGCGCCTGTCGGCGCGCCCGCGGTTGCGTCGTCGTTTCGTGTCCGGCGGGCTTCGGTCTTGAGCGGCGTCAAGCCGTTCAAATCGCAGCAGGTAAGGAAGATTAGTCGTGCAGATCGAGATCGGCGAAACGTCGATTCTATCGGTGTACGAGGCTGAAACCGAGCTTCGGCACCTTCGCCAGACGATTGCCGCTCTGCGCCAGGAGCTGGAGCAGAGGCACGCCGATAGCGCTGACGACGTCCAGCGTGCCGCTGCCACGTCTCAGGGCGAAATCATTCAGCTCAGGATGACGGCAGCCGCGCTCCGGGAGGCTCTGGAAGCAAAACAGACCGAGATGGACGAGGCGGTCCAACGAGCCCTGGCCGATTCCCATGGCGAAATCATTCAGCTCCGCGCCACCGCCGGCGCGCTTCGCGACGAACTCGAGAGTCTTCAAGTCAGCAAGCAAGAAGCCGTGCAGAAAGCCTTGGCCGAATCGGCGGCCGAAATCGCCGTGCTCAAGCGCACCGCGACCGCCCTTCTGGAGAGCATGGAAACTCTCAAAGGCAACTACGAAGAAAAAATCCAGGATATGGAACGCCACGCCCGCGACGAACTCAAGCAGCTGACGGATACCGTGTCTGCCCTGGGCGCCGAGTTGGACAAGCGCCATGGACGGTAGTTCTCAGCAGGAGCCGGTTGCCGGCGGCAGCAAGGTCGAGGCAAAGCGCCGGAAACGGGCGCGGATCGCCGCGATGGACGAGAAGCTGATTCGCGCGGAAATGCTGCTCAGCGTTTCGCGCGAGGTTTCCGGGATCGAAAACCTCGATGACATTCTCGAAAAGCTTGTCGAGTTCACGTCGCGCGAGACCAATTGCGAGCGCGCCACTCTGTTCCTCAACGACGACCAGACCGGCGAGCTCTATTCGCGGGTTGCCCAGGGCGAAAACCGCCGTGAA
>JAPLPD010000246.1 GCA_026400395.1 Alphaproteobacteria bacterium
CAGCGCGCGCTCGACCCGATCGTCGGCCTCGTAGTCGCGACAAACGTTTGTCGCAGTCGCCCTATGTTCACTTGGGTCAGCATTGCTGTTTGGCTTACTGTAAGCCGCAGCTTGCTGTCGGCCACGATGGGCGGCCACGCTTTCGCGGTTGGCGGTGCGCTCGGCTGCTGCAGCCGCTTCCGGGTCCGCACCGCGGGCGATCTTCATGACCTTCTCGCCATCGCGGCGGCTGCGCGCGATGTGGGCCGTATACCAGCGCCACCACCCGACATCGCCAGCTTCACCGGCCTCGATGCGCTCGCGCAGAGCCAGCAGCAACTGACCACGGCGAACGCGGGCGCGGGCGGCGCGGTTGGTCACCGCGTCGGCGGCCGGGCCAGCAGGTGTTCGTGTGCAAGTTCGAGCTGGTGCCGGTCTGCGGCTTCCCGGCGGTGACGGTCTGCAGGTTTTTCGCATGACGCGATCATCGGCGCGGCGATGATCCTTCTAGTTGCGCTTGACCGACAGACGAACCCGTCCGACGCTACCGCCATGTCGTCACCCGGTGCCAGCAAGCAGCGTCAGATGGAACGTGAGCGCCTCGAATGCGAACCGCACGAACTGTCAGAGCGCACGCGGCTCAAGCGCGCCACGGCGAAGCACGTCATGGCGTTGTGGAACACGGCGCTTGCCGCTGGGTGGCGCACGATCTTTTATCCGACCGTCGGCACCGCGCTCGCCACCGGATGCCACTGGCTGCACATCGTCTGCCCGGCTTGCCAGCAGATGGGCGAGACGGACTTACGCAAGATCGACATTCACGCAAAGGCATCGATCAGCACCGTCGTCCGCTCGATGTCGTGCAAGCGATGCTCTCCGCACCCGCCGTTCGCTCGACCACTAGGAGCCACGCGGCGGTCATGGGAGGGCAAGGAGTGGCGGCTCAAGCGCAGCAGCCCGGTGAAACAGGTCGAGACGGAGGACGTCGGCTGGGGCCAAAGTCAGGTCGCGGCGGCGAAGAAGAAATAAGAGCTGTCGGCTCAAGCCGCTCGCGAAACGGTCCAGCCCTTGCCGCGATCAACCCCGCTGGTGATGCCGTCGTGGTCGCCAAGCCTGCTAAGTCGGAGAACGTGGCACTTCAGTTCGGCAACAGGCAGGAAAAGGCCGAGCTGCCCCGCAGTGTAGGGTCTACAACCTCCGACCGCAGAAGACGGTGGGCTTGAGCCGCTGCCGGTGATGACGTCACTTGAACTTGCGATGTTGTGTGCCACCCCAGGCCGTCAGACGTGATGCGCCCAACCTGCATAAAAGTCAGGAGCGTTGATGGCGGAGAGGAGCCATCCTACAAAAGCAAACTGCTGCCGGTTGCGTTGCTCCGATGGGTGGTTGGTCAGCGGCGGGTCTTGCGTTGCATCGGTGGCGACCAACGGTAGATCAACTTGCTGGGCCAATTATCCCCTCGCTCCAGATCCTCCATGTCATGTAGTGAAATTCGAGGCGAGCGGTTTTTTAGTAGCATTTTCACCACTTTCTCTGGGTAGGAAAACATGCCACTTAGTGCATCTAGGTTCTTGCCGTTCGCGCGCGCAAACGCCCTGCACAACGTGGTCCAGTCCTGCCCTTTGATACGTTTCAAGTACGAACCTGCAAGGTCGACGTCGCCGAGTTCCTGCGCGTCGGTGATGTAGGAACCGAACGCGCGGATCTCGGTGACCCAGACGAGAAGGTCTTTGCGCTTATTGATGTCGCAGGCCCGCTCCAGGACACCTTTGACCAGCGCCTCGGCTGTGGCGCGGTCCATTCGCTTTACAGCCTTCGCCATCTTCAAGGCGTTGGCCTTCGTCGTCGTCTTGTAGATGCCGCCGCGATCCTTCGTCGGGATGATGTAGCTCTCGCGCAGCAGCGCCGCGATCAGCTTCTTCGCCTTGGCGGCGTGCTGGCGGTCCAGCTTTTGGTTGGCAGCGACAAACTTGCCATGCATGTTTTTCAGGTGGGAAGCGCGCAGGCGTTTCTCGATCCTGCCTAGCGCGATCTGCTCATCGACGTGCTTGCGCCACGTCTGCTGGCGCAGGATGTCAGCAAGTGTGTCGACGCTGAAGCGGTTGACACCGATCTCGCCGGTTGCCCCTGAAGGCGCAGCGGCTATGGCGTCGCGGACATCCATCATTCTCAACCCGGCGAGAGTGGCGTTCCAGTCGACCTTCATTGCTCCACCTTGTGCGGTAGCAGGTGCCGACGCACGCGTGGCAGGATGTAGCCGCCGACCCGGGTGGCCTTGTGTGCCTTCGGCAGCTTAGCCGCAAATTCGGATAGGTGGCGTTTCAAAGTCTCCGCTCGCCAGTTGTCATGCATGATGACGTAAGCGCTCTTGACGCTGCTACCGGGCGTTGCAAACACCCGAACCATAATCCTGCCTTTCTCGCGCGGATCGGCTAGCACCAGCCTCCCGTCGTGCCACGTTCTGCACGCGACCACATTCCCACTTGTCTCGATCTCAAAGCCCATGTCGCCAAGCCGCTGCTCGATGGCGACAAGCTCCTCTGGCGAGCGGACCCCTTGGCCAAAGCCAAGCTCCTCTGGCAGCGCGGGCTTGCTATCCGGCCAGATCAGGTAGACCCGCTCGGTCTTGCGCCGCTCGTCGCGCTCGGCTTGCTGCCGCGTCCGCTCCTGCGCTCTTTCTTCCTCATGATGCTTCTGCATCTCTAACCAAAACCTCAGTGCTCCGATCAGATCGCCTTCTTTCTTGGAACTATTGCGACCGCTGAGACGAGCGACAACCACATCGAGAGCGCAGTTGATCACGCCGTCGAGCGTTGGCTCCCAATGGAGGCCCTCAGACCAACTTGTCACATCATGCAGATCAGGTTGTGGAACATCGTCCCGGTGTTTGAGTTTTTCATACAGGCGCACGAACTCGGTCGCGGCATGAACAATCGGCGGGTGGTCCTTCCCTGCAACTTCGCAAAACACAGCCCAGATCAGTTCGCCGTATGCCGCTCGGTAAAAGTCTGCCAGTCGTTCCTGCTCAACACTTCGCTGGTCGTCTTCCCAGATGCGCATCGCGGCACGGTCCGTGACGGGCAGCCGTGGCCGCTTCGGCTTTCGTTGCTTCGCAAAGATAGTGGCAGCCCGCTCGGTGCATCGAGCTAAGCCGGAATCTGGGTGACGACGTTTGATTGAAGGCGGCGTATCGAGGCGGGTGTCGAAGCCTGCCAGAACCGCCCCGAAAGGAGCGATACGCCATGTCGAGAGATACCACGGTCATCGCCTTCCGTCAGCCTGACATTATCGATGATCCCCTGACTGAACTTGCCCGTGAAGGCGCCCGCCGAATGTTGGCTCAGGTGCTGATTGCCGAAGCCGACGCCTTCGTCGCCATGTGGAAGAACGAGAAGTTGCC